>JAQCNG010000324.1 GCA_028275145.1 Halovenus sp.
ATCGCGGTCTTCGACCCGGCGGACACCACGTTCGTCGATGTCAACGACAGCTACCGCGAGATGTTCGGCTACGACGACCTCGAGACAATCCAGCAACGGGGTATCGACGGACTGAGCGCGACCGACGAGGGGTACACCGCCGAGCGGGCCGCCGAGTTCATCCGGGAGGTCAGCGAGACCGGCGAGGATAGAACCGTCGAGTGGCGGGGCGAGACACGCGACGGCGACCGGTTCTGGATAGAGTCGACGCTCGCGCCGGCGGAGATCGGCGGCGAGGAGCGTGTGCTCTCAATCCAGAGTGACATCACAGAGCGACGGGAGCTCGAGCAGACCTACCGGGACATCTTCGAGTCCGTCTCGGATGGGCTGGTCGTCCACGACCCCGAGACCGGCGAGATTCTCACGATGAACGACCGGTACTGCGAGTTGACCGGCTACGACCGCGAGGAGTTGCGCAGCGAGAGCTTCCGGGTGCTGATTCCGGACGACCCGGAGTGGACCTACGAGGACGCCCTCGAGCGCATCAGTCAGGTACAGGAGGAGGGACCGCAGCTGTTCGAGTTCCACTGTCAGCGAAAAAACGGGGAGACGTTCGTCGGCGAGGTGCATCTCAGCACGATCGAACTCCGTGGGAACGAGCGCATCCTCGCGAGTGTGCGTGATGTTACCGAGCGCAAGCGCCGCGAACAGGAGTTCGAACAGATATTCAACAGTGTCGAGGACACCATCGTCGTCTGGGACCCGGACACGATGGAGGTGCTCGACGCGAACGAGGCGTATCTGGAGCTTTTCGGCTACGAGGACCTCGCCGAACTCCGCGAGTTGGGTGTCTCCGGACTCAGCGTCACCGAGGAGGGGTACACCGAACAGCGGGGTCAGGAGATACACCAGCGGGTGGTCGAAACCGGCGAACCGGAGATGGTGGAGTGGAAGGGCGAGACCAGAGACGGCGAGCGACTGTGGCTGGAGGTGAAGGTGACCCCTGCGGTCATCGGCGGGCAACAGCGAACGGTCTCGATTCAGCGGGACATCACCGAGCGCAAGCGCCGCGAGCAGATGGTCCGGAGTCTCCACGACGCCACGGACCGTCTGCAGAGAGCCGAGACGACGGTAGAGACCTGTCAGACCACCGTCGAGGTGGCACAGGATACGCTCGGTCTGCCGCTGACAGCGTTCTGGTTGCACCGCGAAACCGGCGACGGGCCGGTGCTCGAACCCGTCGCGGAGACCGACCCTGTCCGGCAACTGGAGCCGCTGTCGTTCCGGCCCGGCGACATGGTGTACGAGGCGTTCCGCGAGGGGGAGATGCGGGTGCACGACCCCAGCGAGCAGTTCCCGGAGAACCCGCTCGAGGCCTCTATCATGCTCCCCATCGGCGACCACGGGCTCCTCGCCGCCGGCACGGTCGGTGTCGAGGAGTACGACGAGTTCGTCGTCGACGCCGCCCGCACGCTGGCCGGTCACGTCCGCACAGCGCTCGACCGGGTGGAGCGCGAGCAGGCCGTCCGGAAAAGCGAGCGACGGTTCCGCCTGATCGCCGAGCGAATCGAGGAGGTCATCTACCTCGCCCGGCCGGACTTCTCGGAGATACTGTACGTCAACCCGGCCTACGAGGAGATATTCGGCGAACCCGTCGAGACGCTGTACGACGATGCGAACGCGTTCGTCGGGACAATCGACGAGCGGGACCGCGAGGAGTTTCTCGCCGATTTCGAGGAGATGCTCGCGGAGATCGAGGCCGGAGAGCCAGCACAGCGCTACGAGTTCGAGTTCCGGGTCCGGAGACCGGGCGGAGAGGTGCGCTGGGTGCACGCCACCGGGTACGCTGTCGAACTGTCGGGCGAGAACCCGCGGTTCGTCGGCATCGTCGACGACATCACGGAGCGCAAGCGCCGCGAGCAACGTCTGGAGGTGTTCAACCGGATTCTCCGCCACAACCTGCGCAACCAACTCGACGTCATCCGGAGTCACGCGGAGGTGCTGTCAGACCAGCGAGACGACGACCACGCAGACCGTATCATCGCCGCGGCGGACGAGCTGGCCGGAATGGGCACCCGGGCCCGCAAGAGCGACCAGATAATGGCGATGGACGAGCGGCCATCCCGGGTTGACCTCTCCGAGGTGCTGCGTGACACACTGAACACACTGGCCCCCGTGCGCGAGGACGTCGGAATCACCACGGAACTACCCGAGAGCGCCACGCTGACCACCAGCGAGGACGCGGTGGCCATCGCGGCCGAGAACGCGCTGGGGAACGCAATCGAACACGGTGACTCGACCGTGAGAGTCGCTATCGAGGAGAGTCAGGAGGGGTACCGTCTCGTAATCGACGACGACGGCCCCGGCATCCCGGAGGAGGAACTCGTCCCGATAGAGACGGGAACCGAGACCAACCTCCGACACGGCAGGGGGCTCGGACTCTGGCAACTACGGTGGAGTGTCGACATGATAAACGGAGCGCTATCGTTCGACACGACGGGGGGCACCACCGTCACGATCACCATCCCGAATCAGGACGAGTCGGACCGGGTCGAGGGCTGAGACGGCGGTCCGGAGGGCCGTCTCTCCGCCGGCAACTGGCCGGGTGGCTCTTGTCCGGACACGACTGCCTGTGGGTATGAGCGTGTCTGTGCTGTTCGGCCGCTCGGCGTTCACGCTGGGTGTCGCGCTGGCGACTGTGTGGGTGCTCGTCGTCGGCAGGTCGCTGTACCGGTATCGCGAGGGGAGCGGGTCCCGCGAGCGAGTCCACCTGGTGCTGTGGAGCGGGGCGTTCTGGCTGGCCTACGGTCTGTTGCAGATGGCAACCGGCGTCTCCGGGACAGCAGAGCGTGGTATCCAGGCCCTCGCTGTCGGACTGTTCGGGAGTGGTGTCGCTCTCGGGGTCCGCTGGTGGCGGTTGCGGGCGGAGTGAACAAAATATAAGATGCTACCGTCTGATTTCACGGCATGACCACCACGACAGGCGTCGTAACGGTCGCCACCGGGGTGCTCGGGGTGATGATACGGTACTACGAGATGGCCGAACTCCTCGCGGGCTACGACGCCGAGCGAGTCACCGACGACGCGGGACTGGCCTCGTTCGTCGGCACGTACGTGTTTCTCAGTGGGCTGGTAACGGTCGCTGTCGGCGTCGCCGTATACCTGGAACTTGCCGAGGGTTCGACCGTTCTCTGGTCCGCGTACAGTTTCGCGATGGTGCTGGTGGTCCTGCGGGTGGTCATCGGCGCACAGCAGTTCGCCGAATCCTGACTCTGTGAGACGGTCGAGGGTGACTCTCGACAGCGCCTCCGACGGATATCTGTATTGCAGATAAGTTTGTGATGCAAAGTAGACTCTACAGTAAAGTTTTTACCATCGCGTAGAGAACAGCTACGACAGAGCAATGGCATCGGAGACAGAGAGCCTCAGCGAAGGGGAGTCCGGTTCCGGCGGCCACCTGGGAGCGAACCGTCGCTGGTTCGTACAGACAAAGGCGTTCGCGCTACGGAATCTCCGGCAGATGCTGCGGACGAAGGCGACGATAATCTGGGGCTTTTGCTTCCCGGCCTTCTGGTATGTCCTGACGAGTCTCCTGTTTCTGCCGGACCCGGCGGAGCTCGGGTCAGGCGTCGCCATCGCGGACATAAAGGGGGCGACGGCGGTGTCGCTCGGATTGTTCGCGGTGCTCACGGTGACACTCGTCGCGTTCGCCGGTGGCCTCGGTAACGACCTGAGCCAGAAGCGGTACCGGAAACTCCGCTCGCTGCCGGTGGCCCCGAGCGCGGATTTCGCGGGTCGGTATCTCGCCGGTGTCGCCGTCGCGGCCGTCGCGTACGTGCTGGTGTTGCTCGTGGGACTCGTCGACGGGGCGAGTTACGCCCTGCGGGGGCCGCCGTCGCTGCTGGTGGTCACGGGGTCGTTCCTGCTGTTCTCTCTGCTGGGCGTGTCTGTTGCGGTGGTGGTGACGTGGCTGGTCGAGGACTCGGAGATTGTCGTGGGCATCACGAACGCCATCCTGCTGGTCAGTTTCTTTCTCACGGGCTACAACGGGATGACCCCGGGCCTGTTGCCGGAGAGTAGTCG
>JAQCNG010000187.1 GCA_028275145.1 Halovenus sp.
TCCGGGTACAGTCGGACACTCGCAACCACGCTGTCGTCGTATCTCACCCGGTAGGCAACGGGTCCCGTCTCGCTCGGTGTCGCGTCGGGGTCGGCGTCGGTCACGGAGACGTCACCGAGCACCCCGACTGCGAGCCCCGTGAGTTCGGAGGCGAGCAACTGCCCGATGCGTCTGCCGTCCGAGACGCGGCGCTCAACCATCGAGTTCACCCGTGGCCCGCCGTGCGTGTTCGGTCACGTCGATACCCCGGCGGCGGGCGTACAGCGCGGCCGCCGCCTCGACGGACACCCCCAGACTGGACTGGAGCCGGTTGATGCCCGCCACGGCATCCTGTTTCTCGACGCCCGCATCCACGATGGCCGCGAGTATCTGCTCGAACGTGGAGCGTTGCTGGAGCACGGACTCGTCCGGCGCGAACTCGCCGGGGATGTCCACGTCCAGCGGGTCGAACGTGACCGCGAGTTCGTCGCCCGCAGGCTCTATCAGCCCCTCTGTGGCGGCGACGTCCACCAGCCGCTGTGCCTGGTCCGGCGAGAACCACTCCAGGTCAAGCGACAGCGCGACGACGAACTCGCTTTCTTTCAGTTGCTCGACGCCGCGCTTGCAAAACGGGGCCGCAACTGCTCGCCGGAGACTCATCGTGACTACGTCTCGCGCCGCGGTAGTAAATCTGTCGGGCCGGGCTGTTTGACCGGGTGGAAAACCCAGCAGCGGGCCGTGACCGGGCGACCACCCCGACGCGGCGCGGGCCGACTCAGGGCGCGACACCGACCGTCAGCAGTGTCCCGTGGACGCGGTAGCGGTCGACCATCGCCTCGCGGCTGTCGAACCCCTCGGTCGGGAACGCCTCCGCGGGGGGGATCTCGGTCTCCTCGTCGGGGATCGTGTCCTGGCTGGCGACGCGGAGTCCGGCCTCGCGGAACCGCTCGCGGTACTGCTCGTGGCTCCAGAGCTGCATCTCCACGTCGATGTTCTCCTGCCAGCCGTGGGTCTGTGTGGACTCCTCGAAGAAGTTCACCGCACAGAAGAAGCTCCCACCGGGCCGGAGCACCCGCCGAATCTCCCGCAGCGCCGCCAGTGGCCGCTCGGCGTAGTAGAACGCCTCCATCGTCCAGACGTGGTCGATACTCCCGTCCCCGAACGGCAGGTCGTGGAAGTCCCCGCCGACGAAGCCCAGCTCCGGGTCGTCGGTGTACTCGCTGGCGTTGTGCGCCATCGCGAGCGAGCCGTCGAGTCCGATGCTCGGGCCGATGTCCCGGGTTTCCCGGAGCGCACGGAGGGCGTACCCCGAGCCAGTTCCCAGGTCGAGCACCGTCTCGCCGGGTTCGACCGGCATCCGCGCGAGCGCCGGGCCCGCCGTGTGCCAGTGGCGCTTCTCCATGCCGCGGTCCTTGCCGGCTCTGGCCCACTGGTCGAACTCCTGCTGGATGGTCATCGGGCCAGGTAGGGGCCGGGGGTACTAAACTGTCGAGAATCGCGCTCCCCCGCTAGCCGCCGACGGAGCCCTCTGCAGTCGTCGGCGACGGCCTGTCCGGTCACACCGGTGTCGAGCCCGGCTGGGTTCGACGGCACCCGGGTGAGGTGTCTGTCGAGTCCGTGTGGCGGCTGTCGTCCGGGTTTCCCCCGGACTCTCGTTCGGTGGTTCCGTACCGACGCGACAGGGTGGTGCGAGAACGGCCCTCTGGGCGACTCTCCCCGGCAGATCAGAGCTCGACGCCGCTGGGGATGAGACTGCGCTGCCGGAGCAACTCCCCATCGCTGTCGTAGACAAACAGAGCGCTCATCTCGTAGACTGTGGTGTCACCATCGTCCCGGCGGATGCGAATTCGGTAGCGGGCGTCGTCGTCGTCGACGTCGCGGGCCCCGGCGACGACATCTCGAATCGCCGCCACATCGACGTTCACCTCGAGCAGGTACGCACCCGTCAGCCGGTAGGTGAGGCTGAACACACCCTCGTCGGTTGCTTTGTCGGTGCTGTTCGCGTCGTCCCCCTCCGTCCCGGAAGGCGCCAACTGTCGAAACGCCGCATCGAGTTCGTCCGCTGACAGCGACCGCTCGTCCGCTCTCAGTCGCTCGTGCAGTTCCTCTGCCGGGCCGTCGTACACGATATCGAGTGTCGGGGGACGGCTGTCCGGATTCTCAACGGCCATCGTGAACTGGTCGCGCCTCATCTGTCTCCCACTATGTGGCGGGATGCAATGAACGTAACGCCAAACCGATGCTCCCGGACCCGCGTGGATGCTGTGTGAACCGCGCGGACGCGAGCACAGAACCTTTATCAGTTAGACCGGAAAAAACGGGTAGCCAACATGCCCGAGCGCGAACCGCTCTCCGGCCCGGACAACGCCTGGCGGCGGATGGGGACAACAAACAATCTGATGACGATCACCGGGGTGTTGACCTTCGAGCAGAGGGTCACCTACGAGGAGATGTGCGAGCGCCTGGAGACACGCCTGCTGCGGTTCGACCGGTTCAAACAGCGCGTCGGGGGCCAGAAGCGCCGACTGTGGCGACCATACTGGGAGCGTCTCGATGACCTCGACGTCGAGAACCACGTCTACAGTCTCGCGCTGCCGGAACCGGCCGACCAGGCGGCGTTCGAACAGTTCGTCGGCACGCTGATGAGTCGGCCACTCGACGAGCGCCGACCGCTCTGGGAGGTCTACCTCGTCGACAACGTCGGCCCGGCGGCGGGCAACGCCGCGGTGGTGCGAATCAACCACAGCCTCGGGGACGGGTTCGCGCTGCTGTACGTGATGCTCGGCCTCGTCGACAACCCGGAGGAGCTCGAGTTCCCGATCGGTGGGGTCTCCGCCCCACCACCGCCCGGGGAGGGGTCCGACGCGGACCGGATGACCGCCGACGGCTCGCAGGACGACACGGGGAGCGAGGAGGACCCGATTCGCAGGGCGGCGACCGGGTCGGGCGTGCTGAGCACAGTCGGCACCGCTGCGCGGGCGCTCAAGACCGGCTACGACCTCGTGACGATGCCCGACGAGGAGCGCACCTCGCTGTTTGGCGAACTCGGGCAGACAAAGCGGGTGGCGTGGACGCGACAACTCGACCTCGCGCGGGTCAAACAGGTCGGCGAGGACCACGACGCGACGGTCAACGACGTGTTGATGGCTGTCACCGCGGGCGCAATCCGGCGGGTACTCGAGGAACGCGGCGAGGACACCCGGGAGCTAGAACTGCGCTGTACGGTCCCCATCAATCTCAAACCGATGGCCGAGCGCACCGAGTCACTCGGCAACCACTTCGGCATCGTCTTTGTCCCCATCCCCGTCGGCACCAGAGACCTGGACGAGCGCATCGACATCGTGCACGAGCGCATGGACATCCGCAAGGCCGGCACCGAGGGGTTTCTGATGTACCAGTTGCTCAACATCGCGGGCCGGGTTCCCGAACCGGTCCAGAATCTCGCGATGAGAATCTTCGAGAAGCAGGCCACCGGGGTGGTCACGAACGTACCCGGTCCGGTCGGGGCCGCAACGTTCGCCGGAGCGGAGATCGGTGACATGATCTTCTGGGTCCCACAGGCAAACGACCAGGGCCTCGGCATCAGCATCATCAGCTACAACGGGAGTGTCCGCATCGGCATCGCCGCCGACGACAACCTGCTCCCGGAGCCACGTCTGCTGGCCGATGCCTTCGAAACCGAGATCGACACCCTGTTCGGCGAACTCGAAGCGTGACAGTCGCCTGGACACGGAGGTCGGTTCCGAAACCCGGGTGCCGCGGTAGGATTTATATGTTCTTCGACCGTACATGTGGCAACGCTCTAAATGGGAGGGGAGTACTACGAGCGTCTCGGTGTCCCGCCGGATGCCTCGACAGACGAGATTGCGGCAGCCTACCGTGAGCAGTTAAAACAGACCCATCCCGACGTGAGCGACGCGAACGACGCCGGTGAGCGCACGAAACGGCTCATCGAGGCAAAGGAGGTGCTCACCGACGAGACAGAGCGTACCCGCTACGACCGCCTCGGGCACGAGCGCTACCTCAGTGTCGAACAGGGCCGGACGCCCGCGGCGGAGTCGACGACCGACGACAACCGCGACCCAGAAACCCGAGAGCGGCCCCGGACAGGCGGCGGGGACCAGACATCCAGCAAGGAGTCGACGAACAGCACCGGGACCGACCACGGCGGGGCCAGACAACGGCAGGCAGGCACCCGCGGGACACGGGGGTCGGGTGGTGTCGACTGGGGGACACACACCGCGCGCCAGGGTCGTAGCAGGCACAGAGACGGCATCGACTGGGAGGAGTGGGCAGAAACCGACTGGGAGGCCGTATCCGAGGCGGTCTGGCAGGAGGTAACGGGCGAGCACTCCGGCGGGTCAGGACACACGACGGCCGGGCGGGGGACCAGCACCGCGGGGGATGACTCTCCGTCGGACACCCGGGCAACCGGCACCGCGGGGGATGACTCTCCGTCGGACACCCGGGCAACCGGCACCGCGGGGCCGAGCGGCGGCGACGGCACCCCCGGGAACAGCGCCGCGACCGGGTCGGGCGGCGAGAGCGACGCCGACACGGCGGAACGCGGTGAGAGGACCGCCGGTTCGACCACGTCCAGAACCGCAGGACGGTCCAGGGCGGCCGACACCGGCAGGCGGGCCGCCGGCGCGGGGACCGGCAGAGCCGAGACTGCCGCGGCCAACACCACAGCGGGCGCGACGGGAGCGGGTACATCAGCGAGCGGGCGCGGTTCCTCGGCGGGAACCGCCGACAGAGGCGACTGGACGGTTGGCTGGTACAACGGCGGTGACCCCTCGGGCACCAGCCACGAGGCTCACAGTTACGGCGGTTCCGACACTGCCGACGACCTGTGGGGGGGCTGGTCGCCGGGGCTGGACCACGACAGCCGGTCCCGGCAGGGCTCGTTCCCACCCCACCGGATTCTCTCGCCGATGCAGTCGGTTGTGCTTTTATGTCTCTGTTTTGTCACCTATCCACTGCTGGTCACCGGGACGGTGTTCGAGTTTTTCAACCCCTCCACCCGGCTCGTGCTCGCGATGTTTCTCGTGTTCGTCGTGGCGATTCTCATCATCCTGTCACAGTTCGGTGTGGTGGTGTTCGCTGGATGGACGCTCCTGTTTCCGGTTTCCTTCGTGAATTATGGGGTGTCGGTGTTCGCCCCGGCGGCTCTGCTCACGATGATTGCCGTGGTGGCCTCACTGGGACTCGCGGTGCTCTCCTGGTTGCTCATCCGTCCACCGACGCTGTGAGCCCCCGGGGTGGGTGCCGTGCAGACCGTCGCGGTTCACAGGCTGCGGTACTGCCCCTGGTGGCGACTCAGCTCTCCGTCTCTGACCAGTTTCGCCAGCGCCCGCTCGGTGTACTCCGGCGGGACACCGTGTTCCGCGGCGTAGTCGATTACACCCTGTTCGGTCGGTTCGTCGAGTTCGCGCACCGCGTCGCGCAGTATCTGCTCTCGTCCCCTGCTCGCTGTCGATGATTCGCCGGCCTCGGCAACCGACTCGGGGTCGATTCCCGACCCCGCGAGGTAGGTTTCGTCGTCGATGCCGGCGGATTCGACCTGTTCTGCCAGCCCCGAAAACGAGTCCAGCTCCGCGAACGCCTCGTCGTGGCCGCTCCGGGCCGCGAGCATCGACGCGCGCACCTCGCGGGCGTGGTCACCGTCCTCGGTGGTGACGAACTTCCGGCGCTTCTCGTGGAGTCGGGTCCGCCCACACCGGGGGCACCCGCTGCGCTCCGGCTCTCCCTCCACTATCCAGAGTGCCTGACACTCGTCACAGCCGACCACCGCGTACATACGTCAGTGTATGCCCCTCTCGGATATAAATCGCGCCGTCGCCGGCGGCCCGACTCATACGGTCGTTCGTGATTATCTTCGTGGCCACGTCACAGAGACCGGTCTGCCAGGCGGTGATACACGCAATTTGTGTCACCAAGGCGGTAAAGAGTCACGAACGACCGTATCACAGGTCGCGCCGTCTGCCCTTCGGCACCATCGAGCGCAACTCGCCGTGGACGTACAGTCCGACTCCGAGTGGCTCCGACTCGCCGGCAAGGTCGTGGGTCACGAGCAGATACCCCCAGTCGCCGTCCCAGTCGATCTCCTGGTCCTCGCCCGCGAGGAATCGCGCTGCCTCCCGGCGGGGGAGGTGAATCCGGTTACGCGTCGCGTGCCGACCGAACCGCTGGGCCGCCTCCAGCGTCGGCTTCCAGTGTTCCTGCCGGGTGCGCAGGACCGTCATCCCCAGCCCCTGAATCGCCATCGGTGAGGCTGCCCCGTCCCGGAACGCCCACACCTTGCCGGCACCCCGCTCCCAGAAGGTGTGCCCGGCGAACACCGCCGGGTCGATGCCGAACCGCTCCGCCCAGAACTCGAGCACCGCCTCCCGTGTCGCCCGCCCCGGAACGCTTCGCTCGGCGGCCGTCGCTGGAAGCCTGTCGAACCGGGTGCCGACGTTCTCGGCGTCCGCCGTCGACGACTCACCCTCGCCGCCAGCCTCCGGCTTCCGGTCCTCGGCCATCAGCCCGTCACCTCCAGTTTCGCACAGAAGAAGCCGCCGGTGTTGTTCTGGTGTGGGTAGAGACGCTTCGCGCGGGCGACCGTCGGGTCGAACGACTCCCCCGCCCACTCGGTGATGCCCGGCGAGTGCGCCAGCGGAATCTCGAACTCGACGAGTCTGCAGGACCGCTCCCCGAGCACGTAGTCCAGGGCGGCCTCGTTTTCCTCCGGCGCGAACGTACACGTCGAGTAGACCACGGTCCCCCCCTCGCGGGTGACCTCGACGGCGCGCTTGAGCACCCCCTTCTGGACGCCCGACACCCCCTCGATGCGGTCCATCCCCCACCCCTCGAGCACGTCCGGGTTCTTCCGGATGGTTCCCTCACACGAGCAGGGTACGTCCACGAGCGCGCGGTCGTAGCCCTCGCCGTCGAACGGTTTGAGTGAGTGGTTGCGCGCGTCCTCGTTGGTGATTGCGACGTTGGTCACGCCGAGACGCTCGGCGTTCGAGCGCAGCGGCGCGACCCGGCCGATGTTGGCGTCCGTGGCCACCACGACCCCCTCGTCGTTCATCAGCGCTGCGAGCTGTGTGGTCTTGCTCCCCGGCGCGGCGCAGGCGTCCCAGACGCGCTCGCCGGGTTGGGGGTCGAGCACTCTGGCGGGAACGGCCGACACCTCCTCCTGGCCGTGGAGCCAGCCGTGGACGTACGGCCAGTTCGTTCCTGGCTGGTCCTCGGGCAGTCGGAGCATCCGGGGGTTCCAGTCGGCCTGCTCGTGGGCGATGCCGGCCTCGTCGAGGGCCCGCCGTGTCCTGTCGACGGTTGCCTTGACGGTGTTGACCCGGACGACGTGGGGCAGGGGGCGCTCGCAGGCCGCCCGGAACGCGTCGGGGTCGTCCACCAGCGGCTCGTAGCGCTCCAGCACACTCATCGAATCTGATTCGGACCGCCCTCGCTTGTCGGTTTCGGCTCGCAATCAATCCGTGGTGTCGAAACGAGACCCGGCAGGACCCACCGGGAGTGTCCAGCACGAGCGTGTCCCGCACTGGCACAGCCGCGTGAGAGAAATTGGTGTGTGGGTTCGGTGTCTCCGGTCTGTGAGTCTTCGCTATGACCACGTGCGGACAGTCAGGTTGTCGACGCTTCCGAAGTCGTCGGTATCTCTTGTGGTGACTGGTTCGTTGTACACGAGTCCAGTGGCAGCGATGGATGCATCAGCGAATCCCAGAGTCGGTTTCGTATCGCTCGCGAGATGTTGCCCCTGCAGGGCACCGGTTCGACGGGCGATGTTCTGGCCCAGTTCGACGACCGGCAGATTCCCGAGGAGCTCCTCGTACTGTCGAGCGTTCTCGGTCGGGTTGTCTCCAACACCCACCGACACGTACAGTTCCAGAATCACCGCTGCGGGAATGCGCTGTGGACGCCCGGAGGATGCGTGTTTCCGCGCGAAGTTCACAGCACCGTCTTCCCCTGCTGCGAGTGCTATCACGTAGGAGGTGTCGAGGATCATTCGACCTCGATATCCAGGGTTTCGAGCAACTGTTCTGTCTGCTTTCGATCGGTCGTTTCCAGTTCGTCCAGAGCCTTGCGGTGTTCACTCGCGGCCGATTCGTCCAGCCACCCGCTCCACTCCACGAGGGACCAGTCCGACGTCAAACGGTCGATGGCGTCGCTGAACGACTCGTCGTCGCGCTTCTCGTCTTTGATTTTCGCGTACACATCCTCCTCGAGACGAACCTGTTTCGTTCCCATGTGTAAACAACGTTGACAGAGAAGGATGAATCTGTCGACGGCACGTCTCGACGGTATCACATTGAGACGAAACGCGGGGTCCGGACGGTCGAATCCGTTCAGATTTCCTGTCACTGTTCGTACAACGAAACGGTTACACAACTGCTGGAGTCCACACTGTTGTATGGATGCTGTTGTACTCGCTGCGGGTGAGGGCACGCGCCTGCGGCCGCTGACCGAAGACAAGCCGAAGGGCATGGTCGAGGTGGCCGGTGAACCGATACTCACGCACTGTTTCGAGTCGCTGGTCCAGCTGGGGGCCGACAGAATCATTGTCGTTGTCGGGTATCTGAAAGAGACGATTATCGAGCACTACGGAGACGAGTACGCGGGGGTGCCGATTACGGAAGTTTGAGGAGAAAGCCTCGCCGTTCACGGCGGGGATGAATCCGACAATTCCGCCACAACCGCCGGAATTAAGCCCCCTGACAGCGTATCTGAGGGTAAGCACAACGGGCAAAAACTGGCGGTTGGATTGGGGTCCGCCCGGACGACGAAGGCCAC
>JAQCNG010000189.1 GCA_028275145.1 Halovenus sp.
GAGAAGTCCCGGGTCGGCGCACCGACGACCCAGACGATGCACGACAAGGGGCTGACCACCACCATCGACTGGAAGGACAAGGACGCGTACGGACGGTCGATCTCCTCGAAAAAGCGCAGTCAGATGCACCGCCTGCGCAAGTGGCAGGAGCGCATCCGCACAAAGGATGCCGGCGAGCGCAATCTCCAGTTTGCGCTCTCGGAGATCGACCGGATGGCCTCGGCGCTCGGTGTGCCGCGGTCGGTCCGGGAGGTCGCGTCGGTCATCTACCGCCGCGCGCTGAAGGACGACCTCATCCGCGGGCGCTCTATCGAGGGCGTGGCGACCAGCGCACTCTACGCGGCCTGTCGAAAGGAGGGTATCCCCCGGAGTCTCGAGGAGATATCGGAGGTCTCGCGGGTCGAGCGAAAGGAGATCGGGCGCACCTACCGGTACATCTCCCAGGAGCTCGGTCTGGAGATGGAACCGGTCGACCCGAAAAGGTACGTCCCCCGCTTCTGTTCGGAGCTGGAGCTCTCGGGTGAGGTCCAGACAAAAGCAAAGGAGATAATCGAGACGACCGCCGAAAAGGGACTGCTCTCCGGCAAGTCACCAACGGGTTACGCCGCCGCGGCCATCTATGCGGCGTCACTGCTGTGCAACGAGAAAAAGACCCAGCGCGAGGTTGCCGACGTCGCACAGGTCACCGAGGTGACCATCCGGAACCGCTACCAGGAGCAGATCGAGGCGATGGGCATTCACAGCTGACTCTATCGAACGACACTGCGAGCAAAACCCGGTTGGTCTTTTTTGTTCTCTGAGGCCCCCATTTTCGACCCCTTTCCCCGGCGACCCTCGTCTGATACCCCCCTTTCCCCGGCGACCCCCGTCTGATGCCCCTCTTTCCCCGGCGACCCCTGTCGAACCCGAGCACAGAGCCGCGACTACAGAAGAGAGTTTCAGTAACGCCGGTTACAGAAATATCCTTCAGATTACACTTATGTGGGTGGCACCCATGTGTATAGATATGTACGACAGAGATACCCCGTCGTCGTCGCCGTCGACGTACAGCACGCACACCCACCACGAGCAGCGAACCCTCGGCGGACTCGTCGCGTACCTGCTGACCGTTCCCGCACTGCTCGCGGTCATGGCTGCGCCGGCCGTCGTGTTCGGCGCACTGCTCGGGGTCGCCGGCCTCGCGCTCGGAGAGCGCACGGTCCATCGACTCCGCGGACTGGGCGAGAGCAGTCGCCCGTCGCCGTCGAACACCCCCGTGGTCGGGGCCGAGTGAGCAACCGCGACACAGCGCGTCTCTCTGCCGAGTTCTTTTTTGCTGTTCCGTTCTGGACCGGTCACACAGTCAGCAACGGCGCTACTGCACCGCGGCCGTCGCCTCGCGCATGATGTCGAGTGCCTCCTCCAGAGTCTCGATGTCGGTGGCGTAGGAGATGCGCGCGTAGCCCTCGCCCTCGTCACCGAACGCCTCGCCGGGGACGACCACGACGCCGCGGTCGATTACCTCGTCGACCCAGCCCTCGGGGACGCGGGGCATCGCGTAGAACGCCCCCTCCGGGGTGGGGCAGTCGAGCCCCATCTCCGCGAACGCGTCGACGAGGAGGTCCCGGCGGCGCTCGAAGGCCGCGGCCATCTCCTCGACCGGGTCCTGTGGCCCGGAGAGTGCCGCCTCGGCGGCGTACTGGGCGGGCGCGCTGGCACAGGCCTGGACGTACTGGTGGACACGCAGCATGCGCTCGGTTCGCTCGTGGCTCGCCGTCACCCAGCCGAGTCGCCAGCCGGTCATCGAGTAGGTCTTCGAACAGGCGTTGACCAGAACAACGTTGTCTGTCTCGGCGAACTCCGCCGGCGACCGGTGTTCACCCTCGAATATCATGTGCTCGTACACCTCGTCGGAGACACACACCACGTCGTGTTCGTCGGCGATGCGGGCAAACGCGCGCATATCCTCGACGGACTGGACCGCACCGGTGGGGTTCGCGGGGCTGTTGACGACGAACGCGGCCGTCTGGTCGGTGATGGCCTCCTCGACAGTCGCGGGGTCGAGGGTGAGGTCCTCCCGCAGCGGAACCGGTCGGGCGGTCCCCCCCGCGAGTCTCGTCAGCGCGTCGTAGGAGACGAAACCGGGGTCCGGGAAGACGACCTCGTCGCCGGACTCGACGTGGGCCTCCATCACGATGTGGAGCGCCTCGCTGCCGCCGGCGGTTGCGATGACGTTCGCGGGGTCGACGGCGAGATTGTTGTCGCGCTCGTGTTTCGCGGCGATCGCCTCGCGTAGCTCTCGGGTGCCCTTGTTCGAGGTGTAGCCGTCGGCCTCGCCGGCGTCGATTGCCTCGGTTGCGGCCTCGCGGGCGTGGACCGGCGTCGGAAAGTCCGGCTGTCCCAGCCCGAGGTTGATGGCGTCCTCGCCGGCCGCCTCGAACACCTCGCGGATACCGCTTATCGACATCTGCTCCACACGGCTCGAGAACTCAGTCATACGCGAACGACCGGCCCGCGAGGGGTTAACACTGCCGGTCACACTGGTCCGGCAACTGTCGACGGACGCTGTCTGTCGCCGGTCAGGCGTGTATCGGAATCCACCAGACGCGGCTGCGGCCGCCGACTTTCTTGCTCGTGAGCTCCGTTCGTGCGGCGAGTTCGTGCAACTTGTTCAGCGCAGTGCGTCGCGAACAGCCGAGTTCCTCGGCGACCCCGCTGGCGGTCAGCGGTTCGGCGTGGTCGTCACGCTCCTCGAAGACGGCCGTCACGTCGGTGAGTTCGAACTCCGTGTCTCGCCCTCGCTGGCTCATGTCTGCCTCTGGCACCCCGGCCTACTTATACTTTGGCTGGTGGGTCGTCCGCCGGTGGGGGCAAAATCACCGTCAGTTATATGATAGTCTGTTGCAAACGTGCCTGCATCTCCGTTACGAGAGGAGGAAAACACAGATGGGATACGAGCCAGTAACGGTCAGAGAGGCGGCAGAACTCGAGGTGCTACTGTTCGTGGCACTGGCGTTTGTCGGCGGACTGCTGGTCATCTACTGGGGGTTCCAGACCTACCAGTTCGGCCGCATCATCCGGGACACACCGCCGGAGCCGATACAGTCCGTCGCGATGGGCCGGACCGAAATAAGCGGGGAGATTCAGCCCGCAACCCGGGTGTACGACCAGCCGTTCACCCCGGGCCAGTGCGTCTACGGCGAACTCGAGGTCGAGGAGTACAGGGACACCGCCGACGACGACAACGAAAAGGAGTGGACAACGGTCCAGACGGACTCGTTTTCCACCCCGTTCTACATCGACGACGGAACCGGTGAGATGCTCGTCGACCCGGACGAGGACACCATCTACGAGATATCCGAGGACCACTCGGTGACAGTCGAGGTGGACGGGGGCGAACCGCCGCCGGGTCCGGTCCAGGCGTTTCTCGCGAGCGGACCCGACAGTAGGCGGGGCTCTGACGACGGGGACGGCCTCGGGGGCAAACTCAGGGGTGTTCTGGCCCGACTCTCCCCGTTCGGTGGTGACGACGAACCCGACAGTCGGGGCGGCGACCCGGACGCGGTCGACGTGGACCAGCGCGAACCCGACCCCGGGGGTGTCGACCACATCGAGCGGTCCGAACTCGGATCGGTGTCACAGACGGGCAACAAGCGCAGGTACAGCCAGACGGTGCTGCCGCTGAGCGACGAGGGGTACGTCTTCGGCGGCGCGACGCGCGCTGACCCCGACGAGGCGGTTCCAGATAACGGGGCCGTTCTCCTCCGGACTGACCCCAGCACCGGCGAGTTCATCGTCTCCGACAGAGACGAGTTCGACCTCGCCGACACCTACCGGAACCGCTCAGTCATGTACATCACCGCGGGTGTCGTCGCGAGCGTGTTCATCCTGGCGGTGCTCGTCCAGATACTCCTCACGGGGCCGCTGTACGGAATCGAGGCGGCGATGCCATGAGCGTGCCAGCCGACGCCGCCGACCGCCCGCAGTCGACGCCGGGGGGTGTCGACTGATGGCTCCCGGACTCGGCCGGGTCCTGCTCGGCGTCGTTCTGGTCGGCCTGGGCTGTGTGGGCGTGTTCGCGGGCTTCGAGTTCGCCGCCTACGAGCAGACCATCGCCGACCGCGAGGTGACGACGCCGGGGGAGCCGTTCGGCCAGGATGTCTACCAGCTTCCGGACGGCAACTGGACCTACAGCTTCGATTACGAGTACAGCTTCAACCAGCGCGCGGAGGTGCGTGACCAGGGGCTCGCGGACCTGTACATCGACCGGGTGGACGGTGTCGGCAGCGAGGCGGGGATAGCCGGGAGAGAGAGCTACACGAACACAAAATCCGGCGGGAAATCCGACACACAGGGCCAGGCACGGAGCGAGATGGAGAGCAACTTCAACCGGAACGGGACGGTCACGGTCTACGTCGACCCGTTCTACCCGGCCGAGGGCTCGCTCTCCGGTGTGAGGACCCCCGTTCCCGAGATACTCCAGTACGGCGGCGCTGTCGTCGTGTCGCTGGGGCTGGTTGTGCTCGCACGGATGGCGCGGCGGGTCTCTGCCTGAGCGGTTGGCTCTCGCCTCGAACCACTGTACCGGTCAGTCGACGGGGGTCGGAGTCGCCGCCGCGTGTCGCCCCTTCGACGCGTTCAAGCCCCGGCCGGCCCACCGTCGGCTATGGAGCTAACCGACAGGGAACACGATGTGGTCACCAGCGTCTGGGGAGAGGATATCCCGCGGAATCTCGGGGATGTGAGCCGCCGGCAACTGGTGGCGATGCACGACCGCATCTCGCAGGCTGTCCAGACCGCGTACGTCGACAACGACGAGGAATCCCTGACCGTGTTGCTCCCCATCGAGCGCAAACTCGTCACCGTCCTCCACGACCGACTTTGAGTTGTCCTCCACCGGTTCCACCACGTGACCATCTCTCGGCCGGTCACTCCACCGGTTCCACCACGTGACCACCTCTCGGCCGGTCACTCCGCCGGTTCCACCACGTGACCATCTCTCGGCCGGTCACTCCGCCGGTTCGGCCGGTTCGTCGTCGTCGAACCCGGCGAGGCGTGCCCACGTGATACGGGTGTTCTCGACCTCCTCGACACGGATATCCAGCCCGTTGTAACTGATATTTTCCCCCTCCTCGACGAGGCGGCCGGCCCGGTTGAACACGAAGCCTGCGATGGTCTCGAACTCCTCACCCTCGGGCAGGTCGAGGTCGAGTTGTTCGTTGACGATGTCGATGTTGACCTCGCCTTTGACCAGCGCCGTCGAATCGTCGACGAACTCGATCGGTTCCTCCTCGCCGCCCTCGAGAATCTCGCCGACGATCTCCTCGACGAGGTCCTCGATTGTCACGAGCCCCTCGGTGGTGCCGAACTCGTCGATGACGATGACCATGTCGAGGCGCTGTTCGCGCATCTCCGCCAGCAGGTCGTCGACGCTCTTTGACTCGGGAACGTGTAGCGTCGGCTCGATGAGATCCCCGAGGTCGATGCCGTCGGCGTTGTAGTGGCGGTCCCGCACCAGGTCGGCAATCTCGACGATACCGATGACGTTGTCCAGCGACCCCTCGTACACCGGGACGCGGTTGTGGCCGCTCTGGATGCACTGCTCGATTGCCTCGTCCATCGTCGCCTCCTTCGAGACGGCGGTCATGTCCAGTCGGGGGGTCATCACCTCCTTCGCGATGGTCCGGTTGAACCGGAGTGTGCGCTGGAGCATCTCCCGTTCTTCCTCCTCGAGGACGCCCTCGCGCTCGCCGGTTTTTATCATGTCGCGGATCTCCTCGCGCGTGATGTACCCCTCCTCGATTGCCGACCGGCCGCCGGTGACCGTGTTGACCACCCGCGTGAGGTAATCGAAGAGCACAACCAGCGGCAAGAGCACGTACTCGGCGAATTTCAGCGGGCGGGCAGTGCGCAGCGCCCACGACTCGGTGTTGTCCACGGCGTAGGATTTGGGTGCACTCTCGCCAAACAGCAACACGAGCGCCGTGATGCCGAAGGTGGCGGCGAACACCGCCTGACTCTGGCTGAGAAACAGCGCCAGCAACCCCGTCGCGATGGAGGACATCGCGATGTTGACGAGATTGTTGCCCACCAGAATCGTCACCAGCAACCGGTGGGGGTTCGACTTGAGCCCCTTCAGCGTCTGTGCACCGGATCTACCCTCCTCGACGACCATCTCGATGCGGTGGTTCGGGAACGCGAACATCGCAATCTCCGAGGAGGAGAAGAACCCGGAGAGCACGAGCAACACGACAATCACCAGTGCGCCCAGCGCCGCGAACGTCGTCTCCGACAGCGACTGACCGAGCACCTCGACGGTCAGTGGGAGCGCGCTGTCGACTCCCGCTGGTACGACGGTGGTGACGGGTGACTCCATCGCATCATCGTTCTTGACCGTCAACGATAAGCCTTGTTACAGAACGGCCGGCAGACACCACCGGACGGGAGTCCAGCGGTCCGGGCAATCTGCGATGCCGTGGCTGTCTTCGAAGTCGTTAAATCCGATTCGGTCGAACGGTCGGGTATGCAGCGGCTCATCATCCGCGGCGACCCGGGCATCCGGAAGGGGGCCGTTATCGAGTACGACGGCGAGCAGTACGTCTGCTTCGGCATCAACCGCCAGGGTGACTGGTACGGCCCCGAGGAGCCACAGCTCTGGTGTACCGTCGGCAGCGAGAGCGAGGCGGAGGCCTACGAGCGCCGCCAGTACATCCCGATGCATCTCGACGTCGAGTCCGCCGACGCCGAGGAGGTCGACGTGTTGCAGGCCTCTGGCTAAGCGGCCGCTGACGACCGATGTGTCTGCCTGAACCTTTTTTAACTGTCCCCGCCCACACACACGTGTGACAGACGAGTTGCCCGTGCAGATCAACCGCGAGGGGCGGCGCGAGCTGGACGTGCCCGACGCGGTCGATGTCACCGGTTCGTTCGACGTGCGGTTCGTCAACCACGGGGATGCGCTGCACGTCCATCTCAGCGCGGACGAGAGCCTCTCCCGGGTCGCCACCGTCGACGCGGGCAACCGTCACGTGCCGGGCAACGGCGAGCGGCGCGTCCGTATCGACGTCGACAGCGACGCGCTCGACGGTGACTCGGCGTTTGGGACACTCGAGGTGACGACCAGCTACGGGGCCGAACAGCATCTGGTCGACGTCGAGATAACGGACCCGGCGGTGACACGCACGACTGTCGATATCGACCAGTCACTGGCCGAGCCATCGCGGAGTAACGTCACGCTGTTCGACCGGCCGGAGCTGTTCGTGCTCGGGCTGGGGCTGGTCGCGGTGGTGCTGGCCGCGTTCACGGCCGCCGTCGTCGACGATGCGCTGGTCGGTGCCGGTGTCGGTGTCGTGCTCGCCGGGGTGGCCGTGGCGCTGGTGCTGATTCTCAGGTAAACTGGGTCTGCCGACGGGCTCAGACGATACCACGGACGAGACTCCCGAACACCGGCGCGACCAGCGCGACGAGCAGTCCGAGCCCGGCGAACCGGCCCGTCGCGGTCACGTCACCGAGGGCCCCGGACAGCGCGAGCAGGAACGCCCAGACGGCCGCCACCAGCAGCCCGAACCCCAGCCCCGAGAGGAGCGCCCGCGGGAGGGTGGCCGCGACGAGTCCGACCAGTGCGCCGCCGACGACCAGCCCCAGCCAGTGGACCGTCGACAGCACCAGCCCCGCCACGATGGCGGCCGAGAGGGCCATCCAGTGAGGTCTGGACTCCTCGCGCACCCGGCGCAACTGTGCCCGGACGGCCGCCGCCGGCCCGCGGCTCTCACCGGTCATCCGCTGTCCCCCCGGAACTCGATGGTCGGGTCGTCGAGAGGGGTACGCGAGAGCGAGCGGTACTCGCCGCGTGCCCACTGCGCAATCTGGTCGTCGTAGTGCTCCGAGAAGTACCGCCCGGAGTTGCCCCCCGGGAGCACGGCCAGGTACTCGCCGTCGAGGTCGACCTGCATCTCCCAGCTCCCGCCCCGGGGGCCCTCGTGGTCGAAGTTCTGGACAGTCTCACCGGAGCCACCGCGGGGGTGGTCGGGGTAGGCCAGAAACGCCTGCTCCAGGGGGTGCCCGATCTGCCCGGTGTGGGAGACGTCGCCGTACACCTCGTGGCCCTCCTCGTCGATTTCGTCGAGAGCGGCCCGGAGTGCCACCCGCATCGTCTCGGCCCGGCGACGGGGCCCGAACCACGGGCTGTCCGGGGGGAGCTGTTCGACGACGCCGGGCCGGGGGGCGTAGTCGTCCACGTCGAGGTCGGCGGCCTCGAAGGCATCGGTGAAGAGTTCGTCGCGGTACTGGTCCATCCAGCGGTCGAACAGCAACGCCGCCTCCGATGCCGGCTCCATCCGGTAGTTCCACGCATCGAGCGTGTCGGCGGCGTCTGCGAGGTCGCCGCTGTCGTCTGCGCGGGCCGCCGCGACGAGTGTGTCGACCAGCGCCGCCGCACGACCACTGCGGGTGTCCCGGCCGACCGTTCGCAGAAACGACAGGTCGAGCTCCCCTCCGTCCTCGAGCTGTCTGTCGAACAGCTCGTAGATGCGCTCGCCGCGGTAGCCGGGGTCGAAATCGACACCCAGGTAGTACGCCAGGTGGTCGTCGTCGACTGTCAGCTGGTTCGCCGTCGCGATGTAGTCGGGGTTCTGCACGTGTGGGTTCTCCGCGAACGGCACCCAGGAGAGCGTCTCACCGCCCCCGGGCGGGTCGTCCCAGGCGGGGGGTCGCTCGAACGGCGCGAACCCGCCCCACTCGCCCTCGCGACCGGAGCCGTCGAACACCCGGTTCCCCCGGACGACGTCGCCGTCGACCCGCCGAACCGGCAGCCGACCGGTCACCTGGAACAGTCCGTCGCCGTCATGGCTGCCGTAGAGGAGATTCTGCGTGGGCGCCTCGAACTTCCTGGCGGCCGCCCGCGCGTCCGCGACACCCACGCTGTGTGTGAGTTCGTAGATGGCGAGGGTCGTCTCGGTGGCGGCGTGGCCGGTCCAGGCGACGCCGACCTCCTGTCGGGCCTCCTCGAGAACCGGCCCGTGGACCGACTGTTTCACCTCGACAGTCTCGTTCGAGGCACCGTCGACCTCGATTTCGCGGCTCTCGACGTCGAACTCGCGGGTCTCGTCGCCGTACTCGTAGGTCCGGCCGTCCGCGTCGGTCTCGTAGGTGTAGAAGTCGATGACGTCCGCGCCGACGTTCGTGAACCCCCACGCGCCGCTGTCGTTCTCGCCGATGACGACGAACGGGACCCCCGGGAAGGTCACACCACGCACCCGGTGGTCGGGGCCGTCGAGGTGCATCTCGTACCAGGTGGGCGGGGCCTGCAACCCCAGGTGTGGGTCGTTGCTCACGACCGGCGCGTCACCACCCGACAGCGCCGGGCTGGCGAGCCAGCTGTTCGACCCGAGGGTCGGCTCGGGCTCGAACCGGGTCAGCCAGTCGACGGTCTCGCGGTTCACGCGCCCGGCAGCGGTCGCGTCCGCCGCCGAACCCGCGTCGCCGGCGGGGTCGATATCCAGCCCCGCGCCGAACGTCCCCGGACTGTGGTGGTCACGGACGATGCGGGGGCGCTCCTCGAAGCGGTCGGGGTAGAGCTGGTCGGCCATCTCGGCCCCGAAGATGTCGGTGACCAGCGCCTTCCGGAGCGTCCGGAAGCTTCCGGTGAGTTGCCAGGCCAGCAGCTTCTCCACGACCATCGAGTCGGCGAGTGTCCACTCGTCGGGTTCGTAGTCGAGCAGCCGGAACTCCAGTGGTAGCGACTCGCCGTCGATGGCGGCGTTGACACCGTCGACGTACGCCTGGGCCGGCGGGCCGGCCGGCGTCTCGCGGACGTGAGCGGCCGTCGCCTCGGCGGCCTCGGCGAACATCATCTTCGTGTTGAACTCGTCGGCGTCGAGCGTGACGTCGCCGACCACCGCGGAGAGTTCACCCCGGACGAGCCGCCGCTGGAAGTCCATCTGGAACAGTCGGTCGGTCGCCTGGGTGTACCCCGCCGCAAAGTACAGCGCCCGCTCGTCGTCGGCGCTGACGTGGGGGACCCCAGTGTCGTCGTAGCTGACCTCGGCGGGACCGTGCGGGCTATCGACAGTCGACTGCCGGCCCGTCTGTCTGGCCCCCCAGACGGAGCCCGACAGCGGCGCGAACTGCTCGAGCCGCGTACTCGCCCGGGTAAAGAGCCCGCCGGCGACCCCCGCACTCAGGACAGCCCCGAGCACTGCACGCCGCGTCGTCTCCCGGTTCATACTCCCGAGTGTGGCGGTTCGGCTATGTACTTTTTGGAGACCAGACACACCGCCCTGTTTGTGCTGGTCACGCGGTAATAAAGCGTGTAAGAGTTAAGAACGCAGCGGGTAATGTCTGTGTATGGAGCGTATTCCGTTTGGAATCAGTCGCCTGGATACGACCCTCGGCGGTGGGGCACCCAGGGGAAGTGTCGTGCTGTTGACCGGCGAAGCGGGCGCCGGTGGGCGCGAGTTCATGTACACCTCGGCGGTGATGAGCGCAACAGCACACACCGACGAGAGACTGTTCGACCTCCACTACGGCCAGCGAGCAGAGAACGCGGTTCTCCCCGAGGAGGTTCACTACCTCTCCTTTACTGACAGCTACACCCAGTTCGAGGAGGAGCTCGAACTGTCGATGGAGACGGAGCTCGCGCGGACGGGGCTAGAGCAGATCGAGTTCAAGTCGCTGGCGGACAGCTACTTCCGGACCAGCGCGGTCCCGCGCGACTGGTACGTCGACGAGAGCACGAGTCGCGGGACATACCCCGGCGAGCAGCAGAACCTCGTGAACCTCACCGGCGACGTTCTCAACGAGCGTGCGCCGAACAATCTGGTCGTAATCGACTCGCTGTCCGACCTCGTCAGCGCCACCGGCGAACAGCTGGAGTGGGCCGACATCATCTACTTCGTGAAAGGGCTCCGCCGGGTCGCCCACGAGTGGGGTGGACTCATCCTCCTGCACGTCGACCACGACACGCTCACCGAAACCGAGCATGGCCAGATGATCGACAGCTGCTCGGGCGCGCTCCGGTTCCGGTGGTCGACCGGCGGGAGCGTGCTCGCCCGGACGCTCATGCTGAAGAGCTTCCGCGGCATTCTCTCCCAGATCGACGAGGACGACCTCGTCGAGTTCGAGTCCGAACTCGGCGGCTCCGGGTTCACCGTCAGCGACGTTCGGAAGATACGCTGACGGTTCGCGACCCTCGGGATGCGCACACTGGCTCGTTACTGTCGGTGTTCGACGAGGTCCGCGAAGGCCTCGGCCTCGCGTTCGGTCTGCTCGGCGACGGGCGCGGTGTCGCGGAGCCGGCGTTTGATCGTTCGCAGTGCCCGCGTGTCGCTGTCGAGCACCGACGCCGCAATCGCCCGCGGGTCGTCGACGACACGGCTCAACAGACCGACCCGGTGGGCCTCGTCGGCGTCGAGCACGCGCCCGGACAGCGAGAGCTCCATCGCGACCCCCTCGCCGACAATCCGGGGCAGACGGGCGGTACCGCCCCACGCGCCGAACAGGCCGTGGGTGACGCCGCTCTCGGCGAACGTCGCCGCCGGCGTCCCGACCCGCAGGTCACAGGCCAGCGCGAGTTCGACCCCGCCGCCCCGGGCGGGGCCGTCGATGCCCGCGACCACCACGCCGTCGTAACTGGCGAGCGCCCCCGCCACGCGCTGGCCCCGCCGGGCGAACGCCGCCGCGCTGTCGCCGTCGAGGCTGTCGACGACATCCAGGTCCGCACCGGCACAGAACGCCTCGCCGGCCCCCGCGAGATACACCACCGGCTCCGTGGCCGTCTCGACTGCCGCGAGCAGGTCCGCGAGCGCCGCGGGCGTGAGCGCGTTCCGGCGGGCCGGCCGGTCGAGAGTCACCACCCGCAGTCCAGCCTCGACGGTCGACTCGATCATCGCTCGACCGGTCGCACGGTGGTCGGCACCAGCGACATGATGTTGTCTATCTCGTCGTCGATGTTGCGCCGGAAGAACCGCTCGACGCCGGGTATCTTGCCGTCGACGACAAACCGGTTGCGGACGCGACAGCCGGTCTCTCGCTCTGTGAGCTCGTGCTCCCCGGTGACGTCCATCGCCTTCGACCGGCCGACGAACTTGACGTACCCCGGCGGGTCCCGCTCGAGGTCCCACGTCCGGACGGCCATCGTCCGGCTGCTGAGCGGTCCCGGGAGTTTGACGTACCAGATTGTCTCGTCACCGTCGTCCTCGAATCGCGCGACAACGTCGATAGCCCGGGCCCTGTTCTCGTCGTTCGCGAGCAGGTCCCAGACCTCCCCCTGCGAGGTCTCGACGTCGAACGACCGTTCCACCTCCACAGTCATGTCTCTCTGTACGTGGGTCGCCCGGTTAAGTGAACTGCCTCCGGGGCAAACCCTGTTCGCCTCAGACTGGCAGTAAACGGTCTCGTAAGCGGACACGGCCCGCGCGGCGAGTGTCCGACCATGTGGCGGGAGCGTGCGTGGGTCCGGACGGCCGAAAACAGAATATAGGGGGGACATCCTAGTGTGTGATATGCTGCTGGTGCTGTGTGTCGACCGCGACAACGACCTCGGCCGGA
>JAQCNG010000194.1 GCA_028275145.1 Halovenus sp.
GCCGGCCCCGGGATATCCCCGCTCTGGGCCGCCGCGGGCAGATAGAAGTCCTGTCCGGCGATCTTCAGCGGGTCCACGAGGTCGAACTCGGCGAGCGGGTCGAGTATCTTCGGGTTGTTGTACCCGAGCGGCATCGCCCCCACCTGGCCTGTCAGGTCCATCAGCACGTTCCCGTCGACATCCGTACAGAAGGGACCGATTGCGGGTTCGCTGTAGTCCCAGACAAACTCGTAGACGTACGTGCTCGGTGCCGCGGTCGTGTGGTGGTAGTCGACGGTCCGTCGCGCCTCGGGTCCTGGCAACTGCTCGACCTGTGGCCGCACACTGTCACGGTCCATACACCCACGTGGGCGACCACCCACATAAGTGCTTGAATCGACGCACGCCGACGAACCCACGGCTGGCCAACCCCCGCACCCGGGCGATATCTACCATCTAGAAATCGACGTACTGAGACTCCCAGTCACGACGTGCCTCGATCTCCCGTCGGCCGCGCCGCGTCAGACTGTAGTAGTTCGTCCGCCGGTCGAGTTCTCCTTTCTCCACGAGCCCCTTCTCCACGAGTGTATCCAGGTTCGGATACAGGCGTCCGTGGTGTATCTCGGTCTCGTAGTAGTCCTCCAACTCATCTTTTATCGCTAGCCCGTGGGGCTTGTCCTTGCCCGCGATTACGTACAGCAGGTCACGCTGAAATCCTGTCAAATCGTACATCTGGTATCCTCCACGACGACATTAGTGTCGAAAAGTGTTAAATATGTCGCTCGGTATAGGTGCGTTTACCAATATGCCCGCACAAACTACATGAACCGGGGGACGGCGGGGCCACAGACTGATGCAACGGGGGAGACAGCGCCCCTCTCGGCTGGTCTTGGAGGTGACAGTCGGTTCTCGACACGACGCGGACGACATGGTGTACAAGGTTGGCAGCTGTTCGGGAGAATCGCAGGCAGAAACCCGGAGATGGTCGAGCTGTCGCCAGGCTGCTATCGAGGGGCTCCCCCTCGGCACCGCTCGCCCGGAGAGTACGACTCGTATCAACGGCTGTTACAGAACGAAAAATTATCGATTAACGTATATGTAACGCCGGTGTCGGGCGTTCGTATTGGTCCGATTACAAACTCTCGACGTATTTCTGGACGTGGTCGTCGATGCGGCGCTTGTAGCCGGCCTGCCGGGCGAGGCGGTCGAGTTCACGCGACGCGAGCGTGCCGTACTGGAGTGCCTTCTTGTCGCGGTCCGCGATGTCGTCGGGCAACCAGGGGCCGGCGGCACGCCGGAGCGCCCACTTGCGGGTACCCTCGCGGACGAGTTGGTCGCCATCGAGCGAGAGCGCCGCCCGGACGACCCGGTCGTGTGCGAACGGTGTCACCGGGTCGATGCCCGCCGCCCCGAGCGCGAGGCGGTCGCGTTCGAACTGGTCGGGGATGGTGTCGAGCAGTTCGTCTCGGGCACCACGGACGGTGTCGGCCGCGACGCGGTGGTCGTTGGGGGCGTTCTCGACTTTCGCGTACCCGCCGAACAGTTCGTCCGCGGCCTGGCCGAGCGCGAGACGGTCGAACCCGTCCGCGCGGACCTGCTCGGCGAGCACGAACAGCGGGAGCGCAATCTGGACGTCCATCGGGTTGGTCCGGTCGATTGCTGCTGCGACCCGGGGGACAGCCGCCTCGAGGGTCGGGTGGTCGAGTTCGACGACACGCAGCTCGCGGTCGAGCAGTGCCGCCCCCGAGCGGGCCGCCTCGATATCGTGGCTGTCGGGAAATCCGACGACGTACAGGGGTGCGTCGAACCGGGCCGCGAGCAACCCGGAGTCGATACCGCCCGAGAACGCGATTGCGAGGTCACCGTCACCGGCGGCGACCGCCGAGAGGGACTCCTCCAGCGCCGTGCGGACCGCAGCAACAGCCGTCTCGTCGTCGGCAAACGGGTCCCGCTCGGGCAGTGTCCAGCGCCTGCGCGGGCGGCCGACCGCCCCGTCTCGGGTCGGGTCGGCCCCGGTCGGACAGACGTGGCCGGCGGGGAGTCGCCGTGGCTTCGCGAGCGTGGTCGGGTCGTGACGCCAGGTCGTCGGGTCGGCGGACTCGAAAAAGAGCGGATATCGCCCGAGCACGTCCCGCACGAGCAACCCCGCCGTCTCGCCGGCAAAACCTGTCGTCCCCGGCAGCGGGTCGCCCGCCGCGAGTGCCGTCCGGACCGTCTCCGGACTCGTGCCTGCGAGCGTCATCGTCCCCCGTCTGTGTCCGGGGAGCAGTCGACAGCGAACACACCAGAGGTTGGTAACTGTGGCTCAAAAGCCGCGCGGTCCGTCCAGAGAGGACCGTCTTAATTCAAGCAGGGAATCCCGCGCTTTAGCTGATTACAAGCGCTAATCCCCCTTCCTCAAGGAGCGACCGGAGGGAGCGAGTAGGGAGGGGATACAGCGTCCCCAGAAATCGGAGATTTCTGGTGTGCGAACGAATCGCGCAGCGATTCGTCAACGCCGTCATGGTTTTACTTTCGCTACACGGCATGGCCTTACTACCCCTCCGGCCGAAGGTGGTAGTACG
>JAQCNG010000195.1 GCA_028275145.1 Halovenus sp.
GGGACTCGACAGCGCCTGGGTCTCCGAGCATCACTTTCTGGCAGACGAGTATCTCTCGGGTGTGGTGCCGGCGCTGGGCGCGCTGGCGGCGGTCACCGACAGTGTCGAACTGGGGTCGTGTATCGCGCTGGCACCGCTGTACGACGCCGTCCGACTGGCCGAGGATATCGCCACGGTCGACCAGATTGCCGGCGGTCGCGCGACGCTCGGACTCGCAATCGGGTCGAACGTCGCGGAGTTCGACGCCTTCGGCGTTCCCGAGGACAAGCGGGTCGAGCGCCTGGTCGACACTGTCGAGACGGTCCGCGGGGCGTGGTCGCCGGGACCGCTCGACCACGACCCCGAGTTTCACGATATCTCGCCGGACGTCGAGGTGACGCCGAAGCCAGCACACGACGTGCCGGTGATGCTCGGGGGGAGCGCCCGACCGGCGGTGCGCCGCGCCGCACGTCTCGGTGACGGCTGGTGTGCGCCATCCTCGCTGTCGGTCGAGGGTGTGCGCAAGCGCGTCGAGGACATCCGCGGGGTCCGGGAGAGCGAGGACATCGACGGCGAGTTCCAGACCTACGTCCTCCAGCACGGCTTCGTCGGCGACTCCCGCGAGGACGCCTGGGCGCAGATGCGCGAGGGCTACCACTACATCCAGCGGCGCTACCAGGAGATATTCTCCGGCGAGCGGGTCCCCGAACTGTCCGCGGAGCGACGCGACGAGTTGAGAGACCAGGCCATCTTCGGCACGCCCGAACAGGTCTGTGCGGAACTCGACGAGTACCGCGAGGCGCTTGGCGACGACGTACACGTTATCTTCCGGACCTACCACCCCGGCATCGGCACCGAACGCATGGTCGAGTGTATCCACCGACTCGGTGACGAGGTCGAACCACAGGTGTGAGTGCCGGTCGAGAGCGACCGTCCGGTGGCGTGAGCGCCGTCCCGGACCGAAGCCGCCGGGAGTCACCCCTCGACAGCCATTCCCTCCCGGACCTCGAAGGACCCGTCACCGTCGGACCGGTTCGGGTCGAACGCCGCCGTGACACCGACGGCCCCTGCGCCGACGACTGCAATCCTGCGGTCGCGGCCACCGTCTGCGGACCTCTCGGACTGTTGCCCCGCTCCAGCCGTCATGTGCTGTGCTCGGGGTCGGCCGTAGAAAGACCCCTGGCTTGCACACCGCTTTTGTCTGTGGCGTGCCTGCTCCGGAGTACGTGAGACACGTTCGCCGGCGGATTCTGGACGAACATCGGGATACGGTGGCCGCGGTTGTCGAGGCGGGGGCAGTCGTCGCGTCGGGGGTCGACGACTGGCCGGTCACCGACGGGGACCAGATTCGACGGCCCCTCGACGCGGTGCTTGGCGACCGCGGACTGGACTCACCCCTGCTTGGCCTGCTCGGGACGGGGGCGGACGCGCTGGAGACCGAAATCGAGGGACAACCCGTCGCCGCCCCGCCGTATCTGGTCGTCACGAGTCGAGGCCCGCTGTGCCGGGGCACGCTCGCAGACGGAGAGCGACTCGTGGTGGAACTGTCGCTGTTCGCGGTAACACCGCGTCCCCGGCGGTACCACTTTCGCAACCCGACCGTCGAGGAGTGCCTGCAGGTCAGCCGCAGGTGACAGCACCGCTGTCGGTTCCGCTTCGGTTCCTCGCGGGGGTGGCCGCGACGCTCGCGACGGACCTCGTGATGCCCAGACTCCCCGAGGGGACGACCGTGCCGGCGGTGGCCTCCGGCGTGCTGACCGGAGCGCGGCCGGACACCGCACCCGGCCGACTCGCGGCGGTGGTCCACTGCCTCCCGTGTGCTCTGACCCGGGAACAAGCCTCAAACGAGTGCCGCCCGTAGCCGTGTCCGGATGCTGTCGAAGCTACTGAACTACCTGCGCGGCCGACGCCGGACCCGCAAGAGCAACGCCGAGATGAACCCGACAGAGGTGGCCAGATACGGCGAGTCGGTGAACTTCATGCCCTGTCCGGAGTGTGGCGAGGGGTCGATGCAGTACGACGAGGAGGTCGGCGCACCGAAGTGTCGCGTCTGCGGGGCCGTCGACGACGGTCCGGAGTGACACTCACTCCCGGGTTGCCTCGGTGAGCAGTTGCTCCATCGAGGCAACGTACTCGGCGGCCACCCCGGCGTCGTCGTCGTCCGTCGTGGCGACTGCCTCTGCTCGCTGGCACCCGTGCAACAGTCGCCCGCGGAGACGACCCTCCGGGAGCTTGTTTCGTGCGACAGAGGCCGCGCTGGTGGTTGCCGAGACACCGGTTTCCGCGTCGCCGCGCTCGAACGCCTCGCGGGCCTCGCCGAGCAGCTGTGTGAGCACCGACTCGACGTCGGCAGGGATGTCGACGGTCATCGGTGCCGCCGGTTCGGCCCTCGGCCGCCCCGGGCGTGGTCGCCGGAGAGTTTGCTGTCGATTACTGCACTGCACGTATGCATACGCTGACAGTCGGTTGCGTGTCGGAAAACATCTTCCCCTGTGCCGTGCAGATTCGCCACGCTGACCGACCCGCGGCGACGGTAACCAGGTGGAGCGACGGTCGATTCACCGGAGAGTGTCCCCGCGGAACACACGGCTTATTCTGCTCGGACCCGTATCAGTGGTAATGTCACAGACAGCCTCGCGTCGCGCTGCGGTCGTTGCAGATGACCTCCGTGACCGCGGGTTCGCACTCGACGACGACGGGTGGGTGAGTGTTGCGAGCGAGGGGCCGACGGCGCTGGCCGGCGTCGACGCCCCGCTCGCGGTTCTGCCTCTCGCGGACAGCACACCACTTGCTGTCGTCTCGGCGATTGCGAACGCCGCACACGAGGGTCGCGTACCGGTGCTGGTCGCCGACCGGCGAACCGAGGCGGCAATCGAGCCGGTTCTCTCCGAACCGTTCCTGCTCCGCGGGCAGGGGTCGGCCGGCCGCGAGTTCCACACCGTCGAGGACCGCATCCTGCTCTCCGACGACAGTTACGCCTGTGTCGGCGCCAGCGGCGACATCGAGTGGTTCGAGGACGGCGTGTCTGACGACCCGCCGCTCGTGCTCGAGGTGGGCGGCGAGGAGGTCACAGCGCTGGATTCGGTCGACGGACTCGCCTGTCCGGGACCGTCGGTGTCGGCGTTCCGGTACAGTTACGCCCGCGGCGAGGATGGTCTGTTCCGCGTCTTCGCGGACGGCCAGACCGTCGGGCGGTACACGGGCGTCAGCGCGATGCGGGCCGACGGGTTCCGGCCGGTGGCGCTCCCGCTGGTCCCCGAACATCACGTCCGCGAGCACGGCCGTCTCGCGCGGGCGACCCTGGTGGCCACTGTCGGGTCCGACGGGACTGTCTCCTATCGGTCGCTCTCGTAGACCGGGTGCCTGTCTCGACGTGCTCGGGTGAGTGACACTGCCAGGGCCTGCTGGTGTTACCCGAGTGCGAGCCTCCACTCGCTCCCGGGGGGTCGGTCGTGGGGACACGGTTACGGCCACCCGGAGGCCAGTGCTGGGCAGTCCTGAAACAGAGTGCGGGAGGAGTGGGCCGGCGCGAATTCGAATCGCGGTTACGGCCACCCGAAGGCCGAAGGATACCAAGCTACCCCACCGGCCCGCAGATGAGCGAAGGTCTGCGCGCAGTTTAACGGTTGCGAAAGGGATGCCACGGCGGGGACAGACCCCAAAAAGGCGAAACGCTTTGGAACACACAGGCCCGACGGCCGGGTATGCGAGACGAAGAGGAGATCAGAGAGCAGTACGAGTTTCTGGCAGAACAGCTCGAAGCGGAGGAGATGAACCACGAGGGTGTCCGCGAGATGTTCAGCTACTACAAGCGGGCACTGGGGTGGACACTCGAGGAGGAACACATGTGACCGCAGAGCTTATATTCCCCGGACCAGTTGTTTGATGTGACGCTTCGTCTGGAGGGCCGAAGCGTCAGCGGGGACCAATTCAGGGCGGCAAGCGCCCCCGACATTTTTCCGTCGCGGGCGCTTTCCTTTCCGTTCTCACCGACACACAGCGGCGCTACTACGATATCCAATTAGCATGCGAGAAAGCGTCTGCTCATTTCACCCCTCGTCGATGGCCGAACACAGTACCCCGACTGGTGATGTTTGCGCTCTCTCCGATGCCGAGGCCGAGTCGCTCCCCGACGATGTCCTCGCTGTCGACCACCCAGACCGGTCTCTCACGGAGACGAGTCTGAACGCAGATATGTGTGTGTCGATTGCTGTCTTGGGGTTGTAACTGCGTATGTAATTTTTGTGGTAGTGCCCGGGGAGGGCTCCGAACCCTCGATCTCCGCATATCCCAGGTCAGCGGGAGCGAAGTGTGCCGCGTTCGTCGAAACCCTATGAGTGCGGCGCTATGTCCAGCTAAGCCACCCGGGCGCACGCTCCTCTAACGGGGTGTCCGTCTTTAACGTTCCCATCCCGGTTTCGACCGCGAGCCGGGTCACGCCTCGGCGTCGACACCGACCGCCGCCTCGAGGCTGTCGAACCCGTCTGCCTCCAGCAGTTCGAGCAGGTCGCGGTTGATGTCCCGGGCAATCGAGGGGCCACGGTAGACGAGTCCGGTGTACAGCTGGACCAGCCGTGCACCGGCTCGCAGCTTTCGGTAGGCATCCTCGGCGGTGGCGACACCGCCGACACCGACCACCGGCACGTCCACCCGGCGGGAGACGTACCGGACCATCTCGGTCGCCCGGGGTTCGATCGGTCGGCCCGACAGTCCGCCGGCCTCGGCGCGGTGAGGCGACTCCAGTGTCCGGGGGCGCTCGGTCGTGGTGTTCGTGGCGACCACGCCGTCGAGGTCGAACTCACTGACCAGCGAGACGGCGTCGGTAACCGCCCGCTCGGGCAGGTCAGGCGAGAGTTTGACCAGCAGCGGCGACGCACCCGCGTCGACGAGTTCCGAGACGATGGCCGCCATCGAGTCGTAGCTCTGCAGCGCCGCAAACCCCTGGGAGTTCGGACAGGAGATGTTGACGACGAACAGGTCCGCCCCGGTCACCTGCTCGTAACTCCGCCGGTAGTCCGCCGGGGCCTCCCCCGGCGGGACGTCCTCGGATTTGGCGATGTTGACACCCACGGGGACGTCGACATCGAGGCGGGCCAGACGGTCGCCGACGACTGTCGCGCCGTCGTTGTTCAGCCCCATGCGGTTGACGATAGCCTCGTCCTCGGGCAGCCGGAACATCCGCGGCCGGGGGTTGCCGGCCTGTGGCTCCGCGGTCACACCGCCAACCTCGACGAAGCCAAAGCCCAGTGCCGCAAGCGCCGGCGGCAGGTGTGCGTTCTTGTCGAACCCGGCCGCGACGCCAACCGGGTTGGGAAAGGACAGGCCAAACGCCGTCGTCTCGAGACGGTCGTCGGTGACGGCAAAGCGGTCGCCGACGGGGTCGAGCAGTGGCGTTCGCTGGAAGCCACGGAGACCGGCGTGGGCGAGTCGGTGGGCCATCTCCGGCGGCAGTCGAAACAGAAGCGGTTTGAGTGTGCTGTAAACTCTCTCCATGTGCGTGTGTTCGGTGGCAGCCGAACTCAGAACTCGTGGTCGAGTTCGTCCGCATCCGTGTCCGCGTGCTGTATGATAATCTTGTCCTCGCGCACCCGCACGAACACCTCGTCGCCGATATTCATACCGGCCACGGCGAGTTCGTCCTCGTGCAGGTTCAGGTGGACGTTGTGGTACTCGCCGTCCTCGCCTTTCGCACCACTCGGACTGAGCTTCTTCTTTCGTACCATCGCGGTATCCTCTACTGTGGTTCAAGACAGCACACACTTAAGTTTACCGTGCCCATCAAGAATCAATGAGCAACACCGTAGACGGGCCGGCGTACGAGGCCCTGCTGTTCGACATGGACGGGGTCCTGATCCGGGGGCGTGCGACCCTGACAGCGGTGTACGAGGCCGCTGCCGACGACGCGCTCGACGAACTCGGCGCGGAGGTTCCGCCGGCCGAGCGCGGCCCGTTCAGGCAGCCACAGTTCGGCGAGACGATGGCAGCCCGGTGTCGCGAGGCCGGACTCGACCCCGGGACGTTCTGGACCACCCGCGAGCGGTTCGCGAGCGAGCGGGCGAACGCCCGCATCGGCTCGCCCCCGCGCACACGGTTCGAGGATACGGCGGTGCTCGCGGACCTGTCGAAGCCACTCGCTGTGGTCAGCAACAACCGCGCGGCCACCGTCGAGCACGTCGCCGCCGACCTGTTTCCCGGCCGGTTCACCGTCGCCGTCGGGCGCGACCCCACGCTCGAGGGGTACCACCGGCGCAAACCCGACCCACACTATATCAAGCGCGCCCTCGACCGCCTCGGTGCGGACCACGCGCTGTACCTCGGTGACCGCAAGAAGGACCTGCTCGCGGCCCGCCGTGCCGGTATCGACGGTGCGCTGGTCCGGCGCGAGTTCAACCGGGAGGTCACACTCGAGGGGTCGGCGCTCGAAGTCGACGGCCTCCGGGGGTTGCCAGCGCTGCTCGAGCGCTGAGAACGACCGCCGCGCTCACCGCCGGCGCACCTCGTGACGACCGAACCCGTAGCGCAGGCGGTTGGCGAGTCGCCGCGAGAACCGGCCCTCGTCACCGGTCGCGCGCGAGCCGAACCGCTCGGCGAGTGCCTGGTAGATGAGCGGCAGCGCCACCTCCTGTTCGAGGCTCTCCCGGAGTGTCCAGGTGCCGGTGGACCCGCCCGCGACGTGGTCGGCGACGTCGCCGAGGTCGGTGCCCTCCTCGCGAAAGGCCTCCTCGCACAGTTCCAGCAGCCAGGACCGCACCACTGCCCCGTTGTTCCAGGTCCGTGCCACCGCCGCCAGGTCGAGGTCGTAGCGACCCTCGTGGAGCAGTTCGAACCCCTCGCCGTAGGTCTGCATCAGCGCGTACTCGACGCCGTTGTGGACCATCTTGACGTAGTGGCCCGACCCGGTCGGCCCCATCCGCTCGTGACCCTCGGGACCGGTCGCCACCGCGTCGAACACCGGCTCGCAGGTCTCGTAGGCGGGTTCCGGCCCGCCGACCATCAGCGAGAAACCCAGCTCTGCCCCCGCCGGCCCGCCGCTGGTCCCGCAGTCGAGGTAGGCCGCGTCGGTCGTACCCGCACGACGGACCGAGTCCTCGAAGTGTGAGTTCCCGCCGTCGATGACGACGTCGTCGCCGGTGAGCTGTGGCGCGAGTTCGTCGAGCGCGGCGTCGACCGGCTCACCCGCGGGGACCATCAGCCAGATGCACTTTCGCTCGCCGAGGTGTGTGGCGAGCGCGTCGATGGAGTCGGCCGGGGTCGCACCCGCGTCCGCGGCCGCCGCGACTGCCTCGTCGTCGATGTCGAAGGCCGTGACGTCGTGTCCTGCCGCGAGCGTCCGGTCGACGACGATACGCCCCATCCGGCCGAGCCCGATCACGCCGAGTTCCATACCAGTGACTCGCCCGGACGGCAGGTAGGAATTGTGATTCGCCGGCGCGTGGACTCCTCTCGGCGTCTGTGACCCGGATTACCCGAGTAGCTCCTCGACGTCGCCGGGGCCGTACTCGTCGATTCTGGCGTTTATCTGCCGGGTCGAGTCGCTGACCTCGCGGCCGCGGACGGTCACGCGCTTGCGCTCGCCGTCGTGTGAGGGCTCGTAGCCGGTACCCCCCTCCAGTAGCACCTCCGTGAGATTCGCCCCGCGGACGTCCTCGCGCATCGGCCGGCCGGCGTCGTCGGAGCCGCCGGTCAGCTCGAGCGTGTAGCCGTCGAGCCCGACCGAACCCCCGTCGACCGTCTCGCCGAGTTCGCGGCCGATAAAGCGGTTGGCGCTCTGTCCCGATACCTCGACCTGGCGGGTGACGCCAGCCTCGGGGTCCGCAACTGCAACTGTGAACTCAGCCATACCTGAAACGAGTCGGTGGGCTCGCAAAAGCCCGTCGAACCACGAGCACCGCCGCGGTGGTCTGGCACGCCCGCAACCGGCCCCGGATGCCCAGCACTCTCCGAGAGACTACCCGAGAGACGGACCGCGCCGGCAGTTACCGGAACGCAAAACCGCTCGCTGACAGGACCGACCGGTGCTGTGACGGGCGTTCGGAAGGGGTAAGTGCCACGGAGCGACTTACAGTTACTCGTGACATCGCCAGTGCGGCGCGGGGCGGCGTTCGCCCTCGTCGGGTCGTTCGCGCTCGTCGTTCCACTGGTCGGCGTCGAGGAACCGGCGGCGGAGACACTGCTGGCTGCCGGCCCGTTCCTCGGGGTTGCCGCAGTTGCACTGCTGGTCCGCCCGGGGCAGGTGTTTTTCGAACTGTTTGCCTGGCCCGCCGACCGCCGGGACGGCCGACTGTACGGACTGGCGGCGTTCGCGCTGGCGACTGCCGGACTCGCGGTGCTGGTGGTCGGGTTCGGACTGCCCGAGCACGTCTTCGTGGCGACGGTGCTGTTGCTCGCGGTGGGCAACGTCGCCGGCCAGGCGGTCCGGTGGGCCACCGACTCACCGCTGCTGGCTATCGCCGGATTCGTCGCCGGCGGGTGCCTCGCTGCGAGCGCCGGCCAACTGTTCACCGTCTGGCTGACAGACCCCGGCGTGACCTGGCAGGTCGGTGCCTTTCTGGCTGCGAGCGGGACACTCGCGGCCGCGCTCGTCCGCGAGACGCTGTTTCGCCGCGACGACGCGCTCGTGGTCGTCTCGGTGGCGCTGTTGCTGTGGATGCTCGCCGCGCTCGCCGGTGACGTGACGGCCACCCGTATCGGCGTCGCACTCGGTGCCACGGCTCTGCTCGGCTACACCGCCTTCGCGCTCGGGACGGCCTCGATTCCCGGGATGCTGACCGGCGCGTTGCTTGTGTTTCTCACTATCGTGCTGGGCGGGTACGGCTGGTTCGCGATGCTGGCGGCCTTTTTCGCCGTCGGTGGTCTCTCGACGAAGGTCGGCTACGAGCGCAAGGCAGAACGCGGCGTCGAGCAGGAAAACGATGGCGCACGCGACACGGGCAACGTGCTCGCGAACTCGCTGGTCGCGCTGGTGGCGGTGCTCGCGGTCCCGCTCGGCTCGGAACTCGGCATCGCCGAGGACGTGTTCCTCTACGCGTTCGCGGGCGCGGTGGCCGCGGCGCTCGCCGACACCCTCTCCAGCGAGATCGGCGCGATGTACGACCAGCCCCGCCTCATCACTAGCCTCGAACCGGTCGAACCGGGCACCGACGGGGCGGTCACCTGGCAGGGAACGGTCGCGGGTGTCGTCGGTGCCGCCGTCGTCGCCGCCGTCGGTGTCTCCGCCGGCATCGGCACGGCCGGGGTCGCCGTTGTCCTGTTCGCCGGCACTGTCGGGATGACCGTCGATAGTGTGCTCGGCGTCGTGCTCGAGGGGCCGGTGCTCGGCAACCAGGGTGTCAACTTCTTCGCCACGCTCGCGGCGGCCATCGCCGCGGCGACGGTCACGGTTTCCGCGGGGGTGTCCGTGTGACCCGTGTCCGGCCCGGGCGGCCCGCCGACCTCGACCCGCTCGCACCGGCACAGGCGGCGCTCTCCGACCCTGTCCCCGAACTGCTCGCGGGTGCGCTCACCCGCGACGGCCCGGCGACGGTTCTGGTCGCAGTCGACGACCGGCCGGTCGGCTATCTGCTCGCTGTTCCGGGTCCCGAGGCGGTCTACGTGCCCGAGATTGCGGTCCGGCCCGACCGGCAGGGAGCGGGTCACGGCTCGGCGCTCCTGTCGGCGCTTTTCGCCCGCGCGGACAGCGCGGTCCGTCTGACCGTCGCCGTCGAGAACGAGCGAGCACGGCGGTTCTACGGGCGCCACGGGTTCACAGTCGCCGAGCGCGTCCCGGACCGCTTCGAGAGCGGCGACGGACTGGTGCTCGTGCGGCCGGCCTGAGACGACGGTCGCCACCAGTGCCGCCGGACGCTCTTCTCACACGGTCAGTCCGGCGACGACGGTGTCGTGCCGGGCTCTGGCTCCTCGTCGGGTGTCCCGGGCGACTGCCAGCGTGCCC
>JAQCNG010000214.1 GCA_028275145.1 Halovenus sp.
CGTTGCGGCTGTGGACTACCTCCAAAGTCCCGCAGCGCTGTTGACGGACGAGGAAAAACGGCAGTTGCCGGATTCGTTGCGAGCCATGCTCGTTGACCCCGACACTGTCGAGTATCCGCTTCCGGACGCGGCCGAAAGTAACGCGGAGAAACAGCAGCGGCTCGATGAGGGTTCGCTGGTGGACTTCTATCGGTGGTTGAACACGCCCGATGTGGGAGCAAGCATGTGGAATAACGACATGAACTTCTACGCGACGGCGTTTGAAAACAGCGAGCCGGGGGACTACACGGCTGTGAAACTGATGACGGCGTGGACACAGCGGAACCTGCGCATCGCATCGAACGTCTGGAACGTGCCGGCGGAAACCGACGAGCGGGTACTGGTCGTCTACGGTGCGTCACACGTGCCGCAACTGGGGCAGATCCTGACCGGCGCACCGATGATGGCGCCGGTCAGTCCGCTGCCGTACCTCACCGACTGACCGACTATCACAACCGCCACGCGCAGTCGGCATGTACCACCGTCGCCCGGAACCCACACGAGTCTCTCGGACCGGACTCCGTCCGGCGTCCGGACCGGTTTGAACTCCTCATCGACGGGACGAGTCTCCTCTCATACACCCGGATTCACGGGACGCTGGACACCTGGCCGCGGAGTGTCTGGTCCGGTATCGACGCCGAACGGTACGACGCCTGATACTGTTGGCTATCGTCACGTGACGGATTTCGACACCTGGGATGCCGAAAATCTTCACGTACTTATAGCCAACAGTATGAAACAGAACCCGCTCGTGTTCGCACCCAAGTGAGAGCACCCAGTATGCGGCGGCGTACGCCACGACTGAATCCGTTGGCTCCCCCGCCTGAACCCTACAACTCGCCGTAACCCGCCTTCTCCCGAAGTGTCTCGACGCGACTGCGGATCTCGTCCATCTCCTCGCTCTCCTGTTTTGAGTCGACGTGACTGTACATCAACCCCATCCGGTGGTTCGACCGCAGTTGGTCCTCGTTCCGGTCGAGAAAGTCCCAGTATAGTGCGTTGAACGGGCACGCCCGATCGCCCGTGTCCTTGGTCTTGTAGTAGTAACAGTCGCCGCAGTAGTCGCTCATCTTGTCGATGTAGTTCGCCGAGGAGACGTAGGGTTTCGTTGCGAACACGCCATCGCCGTACTGCCCCATTTCAACGACGTTCGGCGTTGTGACCCAGTGGTAGGCGTCGACATACGTGGCGTTGAACCACTCGTTCAACCGTTTCGGTTCGACCCCCCACAGCGTCGCAAAGTTCGCCAGAACCATCAGCCGTTGGATGTGGTGTGAGTACCCTCGCTGACGAACATCCTCGACGGTCTGCCTGAGACACTCCATATTGGTCTCCCCGGTCCAGTAGAACTCCGGGAGGTCGTGTGGTGCCTCCAGCTGGTTGGCCTCGCTCAGCGCCGGCATCGAGTGTCGGTACACGTGCCGCATAAACTCGCGCCACCCGATGAGCTGTCGGAGCACCCCTTCGACGGAATTGAGCGGAATATCACTCCGCTCGTGGTACGCCTGCTCGATCTCCTGTACCGCCTCCCAGGGGTGGAGCAGCCCGAGGTTGATCGAGGATCCGAGCAGGGCGTGTGCCATTGCCCAGTCGTCGCTCCGCATTGCGTCCTGGTACGGACCGAACTCCGGCAGTCGGGTTTCGACGAAGTGCGTGAGCTTCTGTCGAGCCTGCTCCCTGGTAACCGGCCAGATAAACCCGTCGTCGTCGCCCCATACGTCGAACGACTCGGACACCCACTCGCTCGTCCGTGCGGTCAGATCGTCGTGGTCCGGATAGTACACCGGCGGCGACTCCCACTCGTCGGGCGGGTAGTCCTGGTTCTCACCGTCGTAGTTCCACTCGCCGCCTTCGGGGTCGCCCTCGTCGGTCATCAACACGCCAGTCTGGCGGCGCATCCACCGGTAGAAGGTTTCGTGTCTGAACGGCTGTTTGTCGGTGTCGTTCGCCCACCGGTCGAACGCCTTCCGCGTCCCGACGAACAGGTCATTCCGGACGACGTCGAGCCGTCCTCCGGCGTCCGCCACCAACTCCTCGAACCTGTCGCCGCTCCGATGGCTCGGCGACCGCATCATAACGAGTTCGTCGTCGGGATGTTCCGCAAAATACTCCGACAGGGCCTCGCCGAACGAATCGGCCTTGAGATACGTGACCGAGTATCCGCGCTCGCGGAGTTCGTCCCTGAAGTGACGCATCCCGCTGAACACGAGCGTCAGTTTGTCGTGGTGGTACGGTTTCCGCCTGGCGAAATCGTGTGCCTCGATCAGCAGGACCCGCGACCCGTCGGGTGCCCGGCCGAGAGGCCCGACGTCCGGATGCAGGTGCGTGCCCAGAACCCACGGGACCCGGTTCGGGTCGTCCACACTGTACGTCTGCGTCTCGCCGACGACTGGTGTGATCAACGTACTGTATGCAGGCGTCTCTGTCAATTAACAATATCGCCCGCCGGCGCGTCCGAACCTGTCACCGAGGACACTCGTGGGGATGCGGCCGGTCTCATACGGGGGACCCGTTGAGTTGGGTTCCCATGGTGTACTGGTTCATACCACCCCGCGCAGCGTTCCGCGGGACAGTTCCACCGCCCGGCGAGCGACCACACGGGTCGGCGACGACACGACCAGGAGTACCCCCAGGAACCCGCAGAGACAGACGGCGGCGGCGAGGGCCGCCACTCGGGTCGGTGACAGCGACGACGGAACCCCGCCGGAAACGACGCCGATAGTGAGAAGCGACGCAACCACACCGCCGACGGTCAGGTGCACTGCAGTGGTCGTCTCGACGGGGATGTGCCCGAACACGTCGCGGGCGTAGTAACAGACGTACCCGCAGATAACGAGGTTCATCACCCCGTACCCGGCCGCTCCGGCGACCGCGCCGTACTCCGCACCGAGAAGCGTCGGTACGGGCACGCTGAATACGAGGCCGTAGAGCTTGGTCCGGAAGCTCACGCTCGGCTTGCCGAGGGCCTCCATCGCGTGGGAGGTGAGCGTCCAGAACCCACGGAGGATGTTGACCCCGCCGACAACGAGCACGGTCGTTGCGAACGCCGTCCGCGCGCTGGCGAAGGCGATCCGCGCCACGACGTCGTGTGCGCCGAGGAGGTACCCGAACACGACGAACGTCACCCCCGTCCCACCGGTGATCGCCCCGTCGAGATAGGCGGCGTAGTCGTTCCCCGCGGCGGCGTCGCCGCTGACTTTCGTGAGCAGCGGCGAGGAGAGCCGCCAGGAGATGGTCGCCCCGAAGTCCGCAAACCGGTCCGCGGCCTCGTAGACACCGACTGCCGTCGGTGTGGCGACGACACCGAGCACGAATACGGGCATATTGTACGAGAAGCGGTCGAGCACCTGGTCGGGGATACTCCACTTGGCGAACTCCCACGCCCGCCGGAGCTCACGACGCCCGGGCATCCGCGGACGCACACCGAGGTAGACGCCGACCGGGACGAACAGCGCGACCCGAACCGCCGCACTCACCACGAGAAGCTCCGTCGCCGAGGTCACAAGCGAGTCCAACAGTACGATCGCTGCCAGCCGCACCCCGGTTTGTGTCCCGCCGAGCCACGTCTGAGCGCTCGGGTATCCGATCGCGCCGAGCAGACTCAGCACGATCATCGAGAGCGCGAGCGACGCGGCGTACACCCCCGCCGGAGCGAGTAGATCCGCAGTGAACACGGTTCGGCGGGTGAGGCTACCGGTCAACAGGGTCGCCACCCCGCCGCCAGCCGCGAGATAGCCCACTGCGAAGAGGACTGCCAACCCGAGGTACGCGCCGACGCGCTCGCTCGGTTCGCTGCCGAGCTTTTGAAGCGTCTGGCTGACCCCCCGAACCGGCCGGAGGACGAGTGCTGCCACGATGGACACAAAGAAGAACGTCCCGGTAGCCGCCGGCGACGTCACGAGCGCGTAGACAACACCGCTGAGAACGTACAACGGCGTTGAAACCACCGCCCCTCCCGCGGTCCGGATCGACGAATCCAGCAGGGTGATTTCGTCGCCGCCGCGCCGTTGTACCATCACCGGTCATTGTGGCGTGACGCTCAAATCCTTGCCGTGTTCCCGGTTCGTGGTAGCCACGGACATGTGTCCACGGCGCCGCTACCTGCCGGCAAGACTGGGGCGGTGTCCGTTCCCGGTCCGTGCTCCCGACGGCGTAGCACTCCCGCCCGACTCGTGAACCGTCTCGGGGTCAAGTGGTTCGAGAGACTTCGTCTCTCGTCATCACGGAAGACTCCGTCTTCCGTACGACCCCGGGGCTTCCTGCTTCAACGACGCACTTTGCATCCACAGCCTCTCGCTGAGGCGTGAACGCAGGGAGCGCAGTCTGCACAGGCGTTGATTCGGAGCGTCCCGCCCCTAACTGCTTAAGTCCTCTGTAGAAAATATTCTTCGCCGCATTGAGGTCGCGGTCTTCGGTATGGCCGCACGCCGGACAGGAGTGTTCACGTACCCAGATCGGCTTGGCTGTTTCCACACTACACACAGCGCACTCTTTGGTCGTTCCTTGAGGTTTCACCATTTCGACGTGCGTGCCGTGTAGGTCAGCCTTGTATTCCAGCAGTTCAAGAAAGCGTGACCATGCGGCGTCTTGCTTGTTCTTGACGTTCTGGCTGGTTTCCAGCATTGGCTTCACATCCAAGTCTTCGACAGCCACGACATCGTACTCTGTGACAAGCCACGTCGTGAGCTTGTGTTGATAGTCGCACACTTTCCGCTTGATTGTTCGTTTCGCTTGAGCTACCTTGCGGCGTTGTTTCTGCCAGTTGGCAGAACCGTGTTCTTTCCGGTCGAGTTTCCGCTGCTCTCGTGCGTAGCGGTCGTACTCATCGGACAGGTCAAGCGTATCCACAGACAGGTTCTCCGACGTGTGGATGTAGCTGGTAATGCCAAGGTCAACACCCACACAGTCCTCGGGTTCAATCTCACTGAGTGGCGGTTTCTCGGGTGTGTCTTCCACAGTAGTGACAAGTGAGACGTACCACTCGCCGGTTGTCTCTTTTTTCAGAATAACCTCGTCGATCTCGTCTGCTGGTGGTACGTCGCGTTCTGCTCGAATCTTGAACCAGCCAATCTTTTCGAGTCGAAGTCGCACGAATCGGTCATCGCCCGTGTTGTAATCCACGTTGAAGCGACTGGACTGATTGTACGACACCGAGCGAAATTCACCGTTGCCTTGCCACTGCAACCGGCCAACATCGTAGGCTTCGTTTCGGCGTTCTTGTAGCGTCTCTATGTCGCTGTGAATCTGAATAATGGCCTGTTGAGCGGCGTGTTGAGAGGGTTCAGCAAACGTCGGCCACTGGTCTGTCCAGTCTTTGAGTTTGCTGTGTTGGTCGTAGTCAGATGGCCTGTCGTTGTAGTCACTGCGGTAGTAATCCCGGACAGCGTGATTGCGAATCTGCCGGAGCATGTCGATGTGCCGCCACGCCTCGCTTGCCACGTCGTCGGACAGATACGCACGGAAGCGAAGCGTGTGTTTCATGCTTGTTAATCAAGTTTTTCGACAGTGAGCTTCAACTGGTCGCCTTCCTCCAGATTAAGCCCCTCTCGGACTTCCTCTGGTATCGTGACGACACCACGTTGTCTGATTTTTGGATAACACTCCATCTGACTCATACTGTACCATACTGTATCAATCGTTATAATACTGTCGGCTTCACTCTCGGGGTCAAGTGGTTCGAAACGCACCGCGTTTCGCCATCACGGAAATCGAAGATTTCCGAACGACCCCGAGGCAGTCGCCTTGAACCGCCTGTACAACACGTCGGTGACAGTCCTGCCCGAGTTTCTCCCGGGACTGGCTCTGCTCGGGTACATCGTGCTCTACGACGGTTTCTGGTTCCTGGTGCTCTACGGGAAGATCCGGAGATATCGGGAACTGTACCGGGCGCGCTACCAGAG
>JAQCNG010000226.1 GCA_028275145.1 Halovenus sp.
GAACTCGACGCCGACGTCATCGAGACGGGCACCTCGAAGACCCAGCGCGACCGGGTGAAGAACCTGCTGGATATCGTCGCCGACATCGAGGACGAGTACGACGAGGGCGCGCCGGTCGACGTGGTCGTCGAGCGCGCCGAGGAGGTCGGCGTCTCGCCGGACAAGGCCGAACACGAGATCGAGAAGCTCAAACAGAAAGGCGAGATCTACCAGCCGAAGAAAGACCACCTGCGCACCACATAATGGACCGCATCTCCGCACTCCGGAACGTCGAGGAGGCCCTGGCACGCTACGAGGGCGGAGAGCTGTCTCTGCCGGAGCTAGAGCGAGAGGTCCGCGGGACGTTGCGAACGTACGCGACCGACTTCGAGGACGGGAGGCTCTACCGGGCACGCGGCGACCCTGTGGCCGACGGACTGGTCGTCGTGGCCGACTCCCGGAGGGCGGCCCGCGAGCGGGTCACTGAACTGCTGTCGGAGCCGGCGGAGTTCGAACTCGAACGCGTCGAGACTGGCTGACGGCAGAGGGCCGCAAGGAGGAGGACGAACGTCCTGCGACGAGCGCCGCGAGACGCGACCGGTGCGAGGGCGACCGCAGGGAGCCCTCGGCGAGCGAGCGGGGAGCACAGCGACCCGCGAGCAGGGAGCGTCTCGGTTTGCGCGAACGGGGAACAAAGTGACCCGTGAGCGGCCCGGACACACCGGCAAACCCCACACCTGACGGGCGAACCGTTCGCCTATCAGTTGCTCTGGATGCGGGGTGCGAGCATGTAGGTGACCGACCCCTCACCCTCGGCGATGTCGAAGTGTAGCTTCACCGGGAACTCCTCGCCGAGTTCGGTGGTGACCTCGGCGTCCTTCGGGATGGCGCGGTTCATATCGTCGAGGTAATCGAGCGAGAACAGCGAGGAGGCGGGGCCGGACACCAGGTCGATGAGGTCCCCGGCGTCGAGTTCGAGGTGGACGTCGTCGGTGTCGCCCTCGGCGCTGACGTAGAACGTCTCGGTGCCCTCGTCGACACCGAGTTCGATGTGGTCACTGACCATGTCGGCGGCGGTCACGGCACGGTCGATATCGCGGCCCTCGATGACGATGTTCGCCGGCAGGTCGAGGTCGGGCAGGTCGGGTTCCTCGCGGATGGATTCGGGGTCGATGAGCGCGAGAGTGTACTCCAGCCCGTCGATAGAGATGTGTAGTTTGCGGGTCTCCTCGTCGAGTTCGAGGTGGACGAGCTGGTCGGAGTCGGCCATGCCAGCGATGTCGGCCAGTCGCACGAGGTTCACGCCGATGAGCCCGCCGTCGGCCTCGTAGGACTCGAAGGCGTCGGCCTCGAGCGAGAGGTCGACCATCCCGACGTTGGCGGGGTCGACCGCACGAATCTCGATACCGCCCTCGTCGAGATGAATCTTGCACTCCTCGACCAGCACACCCACAGAGTCGAGCGTCGCCTGCAGCGTGTCCGCGCGCACGATGGCACTGAACATCCTTGCGACGAGATACGGTTCCATCTGTTAAAAAGGCACGTCATTGGAGTCGCCGGTGGCACGGGTTTCGGAGTGCCCCCTGACCCGGACGACCCCTCCCGGAGCGCAGGCCACACCGGAACGGTCAGGCGGTGGCAGAGCGCCAGTCGCCGCGGTCGATTATCTCCCCGTCGACGAGGTCCGCGGGTGCCTCGGAGAGCGCCCAGCGGAACTGCGGGGCCACGTCTGCGGGGTCGTGGCCCCTGTCACCGCTCAGGTCGGTGGCGACCTGTCCGGGGTCGACGATACAGACGACGTGGTCGGTGTCGGCGGCGAACCCGCGCGCGACGGCCTCCGCGGCGGCTTTCGAGACGGCGTACGAGCCGTAGCCCTCGACGTGGTCGCGGGCCACGATGCCCGAGGTGACGACGATACGCCCGTTCTCGGCGAGGTGGGGTAGCGCCTCGCGGAGCGTCGCGAACACCCCCCGGGTGTTCGTCCGGAGGTGGTTGTCGAACGCGGTGTAGCTCTCCGTCGAGAGAGGGGTCGTGCCGGAGTCGCCGTGATAGACGGCCGCGTTTGCGACCACGGCGTCGATACTACCGCCGTGACCGACCTGTGCGGCCTGTTCCATCAGGCGCTCGACGTCGTACTCGTCGCGGACGTCCGCGCGGACGGGAGTCGCGGAGCCGCCGCGCTCGTCGATTTCCTCTGTGAGGTCGGTGAGTGTGTCGCCGTTGCGCGCGCAGACCACCACGTGCGCGCCGGCGTCGGCGACGTCTACCGCAACTGCTCGTCCGATGCCTCGACTCGCCCCCGTGACGACGACCGTCTGTCCGTTCATACACGACTTTTCGGCCAGGACATCCTATAAGCCTCGGAATCTCTGTCGCTCTCGTCGGGTGTTGTCGTCCGGCGAGTCTGTCGCCGCCGTTTCGACCCACGCCCCTCGAACTCGGGGACCCTGGGCGGGTGGGCACGGGCGTTAGTGAGGTAGTTTATGACTGCTCAGCCCTAACAACAGATGATGCAGGATCTGACCGACACGACGGTAGCAGTCGTCGGCGCCGGCTTCGGTGGGCTCTCGACGGCCTGCTATCTCGCCGACGCCGGGGCCGACGTGCGCGTACTGGAGAAAAACGAGCAGTTAGGTGGGCGGGCGAGCAGACTCGAACGCGACGGGTTCGAGTTCGACATGGGTCCGTCGTGGTATCTGATGCCGGACGTCTTCGAGCGGTTTTTCGACCACTTCGACCGGTCCCCGGAGGAGTACTACGACCTGCAACCGCTCGACCCACACTACCGCATCTTCTTCAAGGACGACGACCAGGTGGATGCCCGTGGTGACCACGAGTACATGCGCGAGGTGTTCGACTCGTACGAGCAGGGGGGTGGCGACCGGTTCGACGAGTATCTCTCAAAGAGTCGCAACCACTACGAGATTGCGATGGAGAACTTCGTCTACGAGGACCGCTCGCGACTGCGCGACTGGGTCGACCCCTCCGTGGTACGCACCGCACCGGTCGGGTTGAGCCTGGTCGGGTCGATGCAGAGCCACGTCGAGAAGTACGTCGACCACCCGAAACTCCAGCAGATACTCCAGTACACGCTGGTCTTTCTGGGTGGGTCCCCCCAGACCACGCCCGCGGTGTACAACATCATGAGCCACGTCGATTTCAACCTCGGTGTCTACTATCCCGACGGCGGAATGGGTGCCGTGGTCGACGGCGTGGTCGAACTGGGCGAGGAACTGGGAGTCACCTACGAGACTGGCCGCGAGGTAACAGGTATCACGCGGGCCAACGACGACTTCGTCGTGGAGACGGCCGCGGAGACGTACCGCCCCGATCGGGTGGTCGTCAACGCCGACTACGCACACGCCGAGCAGGAGTTACTGCCCGAACACGAGCGCCAGTACGACGACGACTACTGGGACTCCCGGACGTACGCCCCCTCGGCGTATCTGATGTATCTCGGCGTCGAGGGTGACGTCGAGGAACTCGCCCACCACACGCTCGTGTTACCGACCGACTGGGACGACCACTTCGAGCAGATATTCGAGCGGCCGGCCTGGCCCGACGACCCGGCCTACTACCTGTGTGTGCCCTCGAAAACCGACGACTCGGTCGCACCCGAGGGGCACAGCAACCTGTTTGTTCTCGTGCCGCTCGCGCCGGGACTGGAGGACGGCGACCAGTTGCGCGAGGAGTACCGGGAGAAGATACTGGCCGACATCGCCGAGAACACCGGCGTCGACCTGCGTGACCGCATCGTCGTCGAGGAACAGTTCGGCGTCGACGACTTCAGCGAGCGCTACAACGCAACCGAGGGCACCGCGCTCGGTCTGGCACACACCCTCCGCCAGACCTCGCTTCTTCGCCCCTCGAACCGCTCCTCGGCCGTCGATGGCCTGTACTTCACCGGTTCGTTCACCACACCCGGCATCGGTGTTCCGATGTGTCTCATCAGCGGCCAGCACACCGCCGAGGCACTGAGCAGCGAGGCCTGAGCGCCGACGCTCGGGGACGCCCAACGGGCGACCGCAGCGAGACGACCCCGAACGCCCGGCTTTCGGTCAGACAGTCCCCTCCGAAGGTTGTTGCAGTGTCGGTCTCGCGGCAGAGACGATACCAGCGAGGACGAACAGTCCACAGAGCAAGACGAGCGCGGCCGCGGCGAGCGCGCCCAGTCTGTACAGTCCCGCGCCGACCGCGACGTTCGCGCCGACCAGTGCACCCGGATAGACCGTGGCAGTGAGTCCCGTGAGATTCATATCTACCTGTTCCGCGCAGAGAGGTATAACTCGCGAAGGGGTGTTGCAGGCCGAGAAACGCCGAACGTCCCCCCGAACCCCGCGGCAACCCCGGCGTTCAGAGTCCCCCGGAACCGCGCGGCAGTCGCCGAACGTCGGGTCACCCCTCGAGTCGCTCGACAATCTCGTTGAGGTCGGCCTCGGTCTCGACGGTTTCGAGTATCTCCTCGCGGCGGCGGACCGCCTCGGGACTGGCCTCGTAGGCACGGACGTACGCCTGGCGGGAGTGGTCGTCGAGGACGTGCCGGATGGCGAAGTAGCCGTCGGGCACGAGCGCGCCACAGACACCGCACTCGACGCGGTCGTGGTCACTCGCCTGGTGAACCACGAGGTCCTCGACACGGTCGAACGTCTCGTCGTCGCCCTCGATACCACACGCCCAGTGTGACATACACGGCAGGAGGTACCCCGGGGGTATATATCCGCGGGACCTGTGCGCCCCGACATGGGGTACGAGGTCACTGCCACAGAGAATGTCCCGGTGACCGACCTCTCGGAGGTCGAGGAACTGCCGCCGGACCTGGATATCCGGCCGGTCAGTCGGGTGCTCGACTGTCAGAACATCGCTGCCACGGTCACCGCTGTGTGAAGACGAGGCCGTCGAGTGAGTACCCTCCCCGGAGTGGGGGTCAGTCCCTGAACGCGCCGGCCACCAGCAGCGGCACCACGAGTGTCGCCTCGGCCTCGACCTGCGTGTAGTTGCGCTCGTCCTCGTCTTTGATCTTCCCCCAGGAGACGGCCTCGCTCGGCGGAGCGCCCGAGAGGGAGCCGTCCCCCTCCATGCCGGTCGAGATGTACACCGCGTAGTCGGCACCGCCGCGGAACAGGTTCGTCATGATGGCGTGGTGTTTCGGGACGCCGCCGCCGATGGCGAGCAGGCCGGTCTCGTCGGCGAGCAGGCCGTCCTCGATGAGTCGGTCGTAATCCTCGGTGATCTCGATGCCGACGTCGTCGTCGACGCCCGGCCGTTGCTTGTAGTAGTACAGGAAGTTGCCGATTTCGGCGTCGGTCAGGGCCGGGCAGTAGATTGGCACGTTGTTGTCGGCGGCGACCGACAGCACCGAGTCCTCGCTGTCCAGTTGCGCGCCCAGTTCGGCCGAGAACTCGCTGGGCGTCCGGAGCGACTCCTCGGCGAAGAACTCCTCGAAGAACTCGTAGAGGTACTCCTCGAGCCAGACGTAGCGGTCCGAGGGGACGTAGATGTTGCCGAGACGGTTGATGCCCTGCTCGCGCAGCGCGGCCTCGTCTGCGTCCCACTCGCCCATCTTGAACGGCAGTTCCGTCTTTATTACATCCTCCGCGAGTGCGCCGGAGGTGGTGATGACGACGTCCACGAACCCCTCGCGGACGAGGTAGGCCACCGTCTCGCGCAGGCCCGAGGAGACGATGTTCGACGTGAGCGCGAGATACAGCGTGACGTCCTCGGCGCGCATCGTCCGGCAGATGTCCACCGCCTGCGCGAGATGCGTCGCCTG
>JAQCNG010000228.1 GCA_028275145.1 Halovenus sp.
GGGCCGCGGTCGTCGTCGCGTCGGGCGTAGTAGAGTTGTCGCGGACAGTACGCGGCGCGGGCGAGGTCCGAGACCGGGACGGAGTCGGCTGTGGCGGGCACGGAGTGGATGGTCCCGTTTTAGCACTTGAACGTTCGGCGCACCTACTCCCGGCCGCGGTCGTCCGCGGCGGCCGTCCGTCCCGAACCGTCGGCTCCGTCCCGGAGCAACGCGGCGAGGTCCGCTTCGGTTACCGGTCGTGTCGCGTCCACCCCCGCGGTACGGGCTATACGAACCGTGTGCGGCGGGTGCAGGTTCGCTTCCCGCAGCAGCGCGTCGTCGTAGAACACCTCCGCCGGCGGCCCGGTCCCGACGATGTTGCCGTCGGCCATCACACAGACGCGGTCGGCGATTTCGGCGGCGAACTCGAGGTCGTGAGTCGACAACACCACGCTGATACCCCCCTGGTGAACCTGTCGAATCCGCTCGGCGACTAGCCGGGAGCGCTCGGGGTCCAGACCGGCCAACGGCTCGTCGAGGACGACCACGCTCGGCTCCAGCACGAGCACGCCCGCGAGGCTGACGAGGCGCTTCTCGCCGCCGCTGAGGTAGTGGGGGACCCGGCCTTCGAGGTGAGCGGCGTCGACGGTCGCGAGTGCCTCCCGAGCGCGCTTTTCGGCCGATTCGCCGCCCATCCCGTAGTTCTGCAGGCCGAACAGCACGTCGTCCAGCACCGTCGGCGCCACCAGCTGCGTATCGGCGTCCTGGAAGACGAACCCGACCTCCTTGCGGGCGTGAACCCTGTTCTCCTCGGTGATCTCGGTCCCACTGACGACGAGTTCGCCCTCCTCGGGGACGAGGGTGGCGTTCAGGTGTTCGAGCAGCGTCGACTTCCCGGCGCCGTTGCCGCCGACAAGGGCGACCACCTCGTCGGGGTACACCGACAAGTCGACCTCGTGCATCCCGACGGTGCCGTCGGGGTAGGTGTGCGCCTCACACCGGAGGTCGACCGATGGCGTCCGGTCCCCGGAGCGGTCCGTGCTCATAACGGGACCACCTCGTAGACCACGACCAGCGCGTAGACGACGACGCCGGCGTAACAGGCGCCGACGGCGAGGAATTCGCGAGGTGGCGGGCGCGACACGTCGCCGTACAGCGTGATGTCGCCGTCGTAGCCGCGGGCTTCCATCGACTTGACCAGCCGCTCGGAGCGCTCGATCGCGGTCAAAAGCGTCATCCCGAGGATCCGGGCGTAGGTCCGGCGGTTCGCCCAGAACTCCGAGAGTGACGCTCCACGAGCGAGGACGCCCTTCACGAGGTCCTCGAGCGTCTCGACCATGACGAAGGTGAACCGGTAGGTGAGCAGGGCGACCTGATCGATCGGTCCGGGGAGGAGCCGGCCGAGCAGGTGGGCAATGTCGGCGTACCGGGTAGTCATCGTCGCCGTCAGCGCGAAGGTGACGACCGTGAGCGACCGGCACGCGAGTTCGCCGAACAGCGCTGCGCCTGCCCACGTGACCGAGAGGTCGCCGACCGGGGTGGGGAGTACCCCGCCGATGGGGACCCCGGGTTCGAGAACGGCCAGCGGTCCCGCCACCGAGACAACGAACAGGAGCGGCAACGTATACCAGTAGCCAAGCCGGCGGTACGGCAGCCCGGCAACGCCGTAGACCGCGAGCGTCACAGCGTACAGCCCCGCCAGGACGGCCAGACTGTCGACGACGGTCACCGCGAGAACGAGTGCGCCGATGATGCCGACTTTCGTCCACGGGTTGACGCGGTGGAGCGGTCCCTCGCGGTGCTCCGCGTACGCGGTGATCAGCCGCGGGTCCGGAACGTGGTTCGACAGGGTCGTCACGGCTATCGGGCCGCGCGCTCGGAGTCGTCGAGTCCGCGGTAGCGGCTCGCGTAAGCGTACAGGCCGATCCCGAGGACGGCGAGGGCGGCGACGACGCCGGCGAACTCGAGCATCAGACCATCCTTGCGGATCGGGCCGGCGACGACGATTCCGCGCCCGAGGTCGACGAGCGCGCCACCACCCTCGCGTGCGCCGCGCTGGAGTGCCTGTGCGGACCGCTTCGCCCACGGGAGCGCGCCGCCGGTCGACCTGAAACCCCAGAGGCCGGCGACGAGACAGACCGCGAACAGGCCCGCGAGGCCACCGTACTGCTTCCAGCGGTCCATCACGCGGTCACCCCGGTGGACTCCTCCTGGGTGTCACGGTCGATGAGACCGACGAGGTCGGGCCGGACAGAGGCGAGGAACTGGACGACGAAGCCCGTTAGGACTCCCTCGATGACGGCGACGCCGAGATTGAGGCCGACCAGTCCGGCGACGGCGATCGTTAGATCACCACGCGGCAGGGCGCTGCCGTTCACGCCGCTGATGACGATGATCGCGCCCATCAGGATCGCCCCGGCCGAGAGACCGAGGGTCGCGGCGCTGGCGCCCGCCGGGAAGATGTCCCAGTCCGTCCGCAAGAGCGTCCTGAACGCGTAGTACGCCACTATGGCCTCCGAGGCGTTGACCACGGTGTTCGCCCCGATCAGGCCGACGGCCCCGTGACCCAGCGCCGCCGAGAAGACGTTCACGACCAGGGCGATAAGCGTCCCGAGCAACGGACCGGCGAGGATGCCGACGAGTCCGGTGAGGTTCATGTGGATCCCGCCCCATACGGGAATGTTCAGTTGGAAGATCGCGAAACTCGCCGCCGCCCCGATCCCGGCGAGCGCGACCTGGTGCGTCCTGATCCCTCCGCTCCGAACCCGATAGACGACCGTGCTGACGAGTATAACGCCGGTCGTCGTCCACAGGAGAAGCGCCCACAGTGGGAACGACCCTTCTCCGAGGTGAATGTGTGCCATATTCAGTTTGTTAATACTGACCATCATTATAATAATCTTGCTATGGAAGAGAAGACAGAAATAATAATTCGGGCTCTCATGGCGTCCGCTACTGAACGCCGCTCGCGGCGAGGATTCGACGACTGACGGCCGTACCGATCGTTCCGAAACACGCACCCACCGTCCGGACCCGGCAACGTCGGCCGTCTCACCCCACGCCACGGGCCATCGAAGCCAATCCCGGTCACGTCACCCGTGCGGTTCGGTGCCGACGACGCACCTCGTTGCGGAAATCCGTCTCAGTCCATCCCCGCAAGCGGCCCGAAGTCGTCGACGGGCAGCACGGAGTAGTCGATGGTG
>JAQCNG010000235.1 GCA_028275145.1 Halovenus sp.
GCCGGAGAGACGCGAGGCGATGCTCGAGGAACTGCCGGCCTGGCCCGACGGACAGCGGGTCGGAACCGAGGTGTCAGACGTCGTGGCGGACCGTCTCGAACAGTTGGGTTACAGGTGAGTGTGGGCGACCAGTCTCCTCTGGCCGGCGCCTACATGTAGCCGAGGTCGCGCAGTCGCTCCATCAGGTCCTCCTTGTCCTGTGCGCGACCGGCGCGCTCGGTCGTCTCCTCCAGGTTCTGCATCCAGGCGGGTTCGTCGGTTGTTTTCTCGGTCGACACCGAAGACCCCAGCGAGCGGAACCCGGCGACGTACTTCGGCGAGATGGGGATGTCAGTCCAGGTCACGCTCTCGGGCAGGTCCTCGGCCGACTCCGGGACGTGTCCGGCCGGGTACTCGGGGACCTCCTCGGGGACGACGTACTCCCAGAAGGCGTCCCAGACGTCCCGTTCGGCGAACTGCAGAATCGGCTGGATCCGGTCGTGGGGTGGGTAGATGTCTGGGTCGTGGCGCGGCGAGAAAAACGTCTCGTCGGCGCGGGCCTCCTGTTCGTCCCAGCGGACGCCGGAGATGACCCCGTCGATACCGTACTCCTCGAGGGCGTCGTTCAGCGCCACCGTCTTCAGCAGGTGGTTCCCGACGTAGGTGTCCAGCAGGAACGGGAACGTCTCGTCCTCGTACTCGAGAATCTCTCTGACGTGGTGCTGGTTGTGTTCGCTCAGGTCGTCGACGGGGATGTCGTCACCCGGCTCCAGTCCGTGCTCGGCGACGTACTCGCCGGCGTCCTCGTTGCGGGCGTACACCACCTCGATATCCCAGGTCTCGGCCCAGCGCTCGACAAAATCGGTTATCTCGTCGAAGTGCTGGAAGTGGTCGATGAACACCGCCGTTGGCTTCTCGAAGTCGAACTCCTCGGCGACCTCGTTGATGAAATACAGCGTCAGCGTGGAGTCCTTTCCGCCGGTCCACATCACCGCGGGGTTCTCGTACTCGGTCAGCCCCTGCCGTGTCACATCGACTGCCTTCTCGATTTTCGACTCGATCGACGGGTACTCCTCGGGGCTCTCGCCTTCCCCGTCGGTGTAATCGACGTCGACGTACGCCGGAAACTCGTCGGTCATGTGTACGAAGGGTCGCCCGTCGGAAAAAAGAGTTGTGTAACGCGCCCGCAGGTGAGACAGTTCACCGCGCCTGGCGTTCACACGCCGTCGGTCACAGCACTCCCTGCCGGAACAGTATCAACAACAAAACACGTACCGCCCCGGTCAGTCGAGTTCCGCCGCCAGTTGCCGGGTTGCTCGCCGCACCGCGGCGTCGCTCTCGTGGGCCGGTTCCCACCCGGTCGCCAGCAGTCTGTCGATGGCGAGACGCATCCTCGGAACGTCACCGGTCCACCCGCGAGCGCCACCGGTATACTCGAAGACGGGGTCGACGCCCAGCACGTCGGCCACTATCTCGGCGATATCGTCGACCGATGTCGTTGCTCTCGTGCCGAGGTTGTAGGTGCGAACCGGACCACCCGTCCCGTGTTCAGCGACGTGTCGCATCGCGTCGACACAGTCGTCGACGTGCATGTACGATTTCTCCTGGCGGCCGTCTCCGAGTATCGTCAGACGCTCGCTGTCTGCCCGGAGTTTCTCGACGAAATCCGGGATAACGGCCCCGCGAAGGCGCGGGCCGACGATGTTGGCGAACCGGAAGATGTCGGCGGTTATCCCGTGTGAGTGTGCGAACGTCGAGACCAGTCCCTCCTCGCCGAGTTTGCTCGCGCCGTAGACGCTGATCGGTTCCAGCGGCGTGTGCGCCTCCGGTGTCGGCCGCTCTGCCTCCCCGTACACCGTCGACGACGAGGCAAAGGCGAACCGCTCTACGCTTGTCTGTCTGCACCGCTCCAGAAGCAGGTGTGTCGCGGCGGTGTTCTCTGCGAACTGCCCCCGCGGGTTGTCGTCGTTCGGGTCCTTTCGTGCGGCGAGATGGAACACGATATCCACCGCCGCTGTGACGGCCCGCTCGACGTCCTCGGGTTCGGTCAGGTCGGTTTCGAGGAGAGTCGCGTCGGCCGGAACCCACTCCGCTCGCCCGTTCGAGAGGTCGTCGGCGACGAGCACGTCGGCCCCCGCATCGAGAAGCGTTTCCGACAGGTGCGACCCGACGAACCCCGCGCCGCCGGTCACCAGCGCCGTTCGGTCGGAGATGTCCATGCCGGACTGAACAGAGGGCACGACAAAATCCTGTTGAACTGCTATCCGATGCGGAACTTTAATTGAGTGGAGGCCGAATCGAAGGTGTGCCACAGTCCGACGAGTTCGGCCGGGAGGTGACGGGGATACGTGTCTCGCTCACGGACCGGTGCAACTTCGACTGTGTCTACTGTCACAACGAGGGGCTGGGCGACACCCGGGGGCCGATGGACCCACAGGACGAGGAGATGACTGCCGACGAGGTGGTCAGGATTCTGGCGGTGGTCGCGGCGTTGGGCGTCGAGACGGTGAAATTCACCGGCGGTGAGCCGATGCTGCGGGCTGACCTCCCGGAGATAATCGCCCGCACGCCGCCGGAGATGGAGGTTTCGATGACCACCAACGGAACCTTTCTCCCCGGCCGTGCGGCGGTGCTCGTGGACGCCGGACTCGACCGTGTCAACATCTCACAGGACGCGCTCGACCGGGAGGCGTTTGCCGAGTTGACACAGAGCGGGGCCTACGACCGCGTCCTCGAGGGTGTGGAGGCGGCCGTCGAGGCGGGGCTGACACCGGTGAAACTGAACATGGTGGTGTTCGAACCGACGGCGGGGTACGTCCCGGAGATGGTCGACCACGTCGCCGAGAACGAGGGGCTACGGCTGCAACTCATCGAGTACATGCCCGAGATTGCCGGCCACCCGGAGTGGGCAATCGAAATCGACCGTGTCCACGACTGGCTCGCCGACCGCGCCGACCGGATCGAGCGCCGCGAGATGCACCACCGGACGCGTTACTTCGTCAGACCGCCCGGGGGGAACCGCCGGTCGACCGACGACCCGACCGACGAGCGCCGCGAGGGACTCGTGGAGATTGTCGACCCGGTCGAGAACGCGGAGTTCTGTGCGAACTGTCACCGGGTCCGGGTCACCCACGACGGGAATTTCAAGGGCTGTCTGAACCGCCACGACGACCACCGCTCGATGGGGTCGATGAGCCGCGCCGAGATACGGGAGACGTTCACCGAGACAGTCACAGAGCGAGTCCCCTACTACGGCGAGTATCTCGTCCAGGAGGACGGCGAGTGGGTGCAAAACGAGGCCTACATCGACCGCGAACTACCCCACCCACAGGACTGACTCTGTTATCCCGGCCGACTGCTTTGCGAGGGGTGATACTGTCACCCGGCCGACACTCCTGCGAGGACTGACCCTGTTGTCCTGTCCAACCGTCTCGCGAGGGTTGACTGTTCCACCGGGACTGCATCGCCGTTGTCACGCCGGCGGTCAGTGCTCGTGTGCCCAGAACTCCCCGCTGACGGTGACCTCCTTCTTGAACAGTGGGACCTCCTGTTTGAGGCGGTCGATACCGTCCTCGACGGTCCGGAACGCCTCGGGCCGGTGGCCCGCCAGCACGACGACGAACACGATGTCCTCCTCGGCCGCCACGACACCCGTCCGGTGGTGGAGCAACACCTCGTAGACGCCCTCCCGGGCCTCGAGTTCCTCGCGGAGTGTCGCCATCCGCTCCCCGGCGACACCCTCGTATCTCTCGAACTCGAGATACTCCGTC
>JAQCNG010000237.1 GCA_028275145.1 Halovenus sp.
CTCCCGAAGCAGGTGGTCCAGACCCACGGCGGTATCCTCTGGAACGCGTTCAACACGATTCTCAGCTGGGGGCTGCGACCCGACGACACCACACCGATGGTGTTCCCGCTGTTCCACACCGGCGGGTGGAACGTGCTCACGATACCCCTGTTCCAGCTCGGCGGAACAGTCGTGCTCACCCGGGAGGTCGAACCCGGACAGGTGCTCGACCTGGTCGAGTCCCGGGAGGCGACGGTGCTGGTCGCGGTGCCGGCGGTGCTCCGGTTCATGGTCGAACACGACGGCTGGACCGGGACCGACCTCTCGTCGTTGCGCTTCGTCAAGAGCGGCGGTGGCCCCTGCCGCGAGTCGATTATCCAGGCCTGGACCGACCGTGGGGTGACAATCTCGCAGGGGTACGGGCTGACCGAGTGCGGGCCGAACAACTTCACCATGCCCGAGGGGTTCCCCCCGGAGAAAACCGACACCATCGGTGTCCCCGCGATGTACGTCGACGCCAGGGTGGTCGACGACGAGGGCCGGGAACTCCCGCCGGGGGAGGTGGGCGAACTCGAACTGGCGAGCCCGCACGCCGGCGACCGGTACTGGCGAAACGAGGCCGAAACAGAGCGGACGTTCGGCGACTGGGTCTCGACGGGTGACCTGGCGAGCGTCGACGAGGACGGCTACGTCTCCATCGAGGGTCGCAAGAAGAACATGTTCGTCTCCGGCGGCGAGAACGTCTTTCCGCCCGAACTGGAGGACGTTATCACCGACCACCCGGCCGTCGACGAGGCGGTCGTCGTTCCGGTTCCGGACGACACGTGGGGCCAGGTGGGGAAAGCGGTCGTCGAGAGCGACGAAACCCTCGCACTCGACGGCCTCCAGGAGTTCCTCGAGGGGCGACTCGCCCGCTACAAGTTCCCGCGGGCGCTCGAGGTTGTCGACGAGATCCCCACGAGCGGTGTCTCGAAGATAGACCGGACCGCCGTCGAGGAGGAGTTCGGGGCGTCTGACGACGAGTGAACCCGGAGAGTCGAGCGAGGTCCGGGGGTTCCAGCCCCCGGCAGGCAGTGGGAAGGCTCATGTTCTCGTGGCGCAGACCCCGAGTATGACCGAGGTTGCGCTGACAGGCTACGGGCGGTACGTTCCCGACAGCGTCGTCACGGGCGAGGAAATCGCAGCCCGGAGCGGTCTTCCGGAGAACGTGGTCACCGAGAAGATGGGGCTGGTCGAGAAGCGGGTCTGTCCCCCGGACGACGACCACGTGACCGACATGTGTGTCCGGGCCGGCGAGCGTGCGCTCGCGGACGCGGGCGTCGACGCCTCGGCGGTCGACCTGCTTCTGTACCACGGCAGCGAGTACAAAGACCACATCGTCTGGTCGGCGGCGGCGAACATCGCACAGCGACTCGACGCCGAGAACGCCCACGCCACCGAGAGTTACACACTCTGTGCCGGCGCACCGGTCGCACTCCGGCAGGCGAGCGCCCAGTTACAGGCCGACAGCCCGGAGACTGCGCTGCTCGTGACCGCCAGCCGCGAGGAGGACCTCGTCGACTACGGGAACGAGGACAGCTCGTTTATGTTCAACTTCGGCAGCGGGGCCTCGGCCTGCGTGCTCGAAACCGGGTC
>JAQCNG010000253.1 GCA_028275145.1 Halovenus sp.
GCCGAGATAACCGACGCCGAGGAGTTCCCGGAGGCAGAGAAGCCCCGGCTACTGAAACTCCGGCTCGACCTCGGCGACGAGACGCGCCAGTCGGCCGCACAGCTCGGCTACCACCACGCTCCAGAGGAGCTACCGGGAATGCAGGTGCTCTGTGCGACAGACCTGGGGTCGGTCCGGATTGCCGGCTACAGATCCGAGGTGCTGACCGTCGGTGTGCCCGGCGACGACGGCAGGCCGGTGCTGGTCACACCCGAGAAGGAGGTTCCGGTCGGCGGGGCGCTGTACTGAGAGGCGTGGACCTGACCCGTGCCGGCGGCGTGACCCACTCGATACACTCGGGGCCTGATTTGGGCGACCCGGAGACGCCGCTGGGGGAATCACACAAAAAATCCGACAGCAGGGCTGTCGGCTCAATTGGTGCGGATGACGTCGAGCCCGTTCTGTCTGTCGACGTCGTCGCGACCACCGTCGGTTTCGCCGAAGTTGCGGTCGACGCCAGCGTTGTCGGCGGCGTCGAACGTCTCGGATTCGACGGAGTCATCCTCGATTGCACGGCGGGATTTGTTGGCCTGTTTCTGTGCCGTTGGACCGAGCACCTGAGCGCTTTTGACGCCGGTCATGATGGCCATAACCCGCACCTTGCCCTTGTACTCGTCCTCGATGCGGGCGCCCCAGATGACGTTCGCACTCGCCTCGAGTCGCTCGGTGATGTTCTGGGCGATGCCCTCGGCCTCCTGTAGTGTGAGGTCGGGTCCGCCGGTGATGTGGACCAGACCGCCGCTGGCGCCACGGTAGTCGACATCCAGCAGCGGGTGGTTCATCGCGTCCTTGACAACCTCCTCGGTCTTGTTCTTGTCCTGTGTCTCGCCGACCAGCATCACCGCGACGCCACCCTGGTTCATGATGGCCTGCATGTCGGCGTAGTCGAGGTTGATGAGCGACGGCTGGGTGATGGTCTCGGAGATGCCCTTTACCGTCTCGGCGATGATCTGGTCCATCACCGAGAACGCCTTGCCGATTGGCAGGTTCGGGACGTACTCGAGAAGTCGGTTGTTGTCCAACACGATGATGGAGTCGGCCTCCTCGCGGAGTCGCTCCAGGCCCTCCTCGGCTTTCACCGTGCGGGCGCGCTCGACGTTGAACGGCGTCGAGACCATCCCGACAACGATTGCGCCCTGTTCTTTGGCGAGTTTCGAGATGACCGGGGCAGCACCGGTGCCGGTGCCACCGCCCATGCCGGCGGTCACGAAGACGAGGTCGGCGTCGCTGAGTACGTCTTTCAGCGTTCCCTGTGCCATCTCGGCGGCACGCTCGCCCATCTTCGGGTCACCACCAGCGCCGAGCCCGTTCGTGAGCGACTTGCCCACGAGGATCTTCGTGTCGGCCTCGACCATCTGGAGATGCTGTTTGTCGGTGTTGATAGCGATGGTGTCTGCGCCCTCGACACCGATATTGTACAGCCGATTGACCGTGTTGTTGCCGGCACCGCCACAGCCAACAACGACGATACGGGGGTCGCCAAACCCCTCGGTATCGGCCATCTGCTCTTTTTCCTCCTCGTCGCGGACGAGAGCCTCGTTGACGATGTCCTGCATCGTTAGACCCTCGCCCACGAGCGGTCCTTGCGCTGGTCCTCGCGACCCTGACGCTTCTCCGAGGGCCGGCGCTGTTCGGTGTCGTGTTCGGCGAGCATATCGCGCACCGCGTCCCGGATTGCCTCGCTTCGGTTTGGATACTCTCCGGTCTCGACCATTCGCTCGACCTGTTCGACCTGCTGTTTCGGAATCCGTAGTGTCACACGCTCCATAGTTTGTGTCCCTGTGGTGGGTAAGACAGGAACCGTCGGTCACGTTCGCGCGTCTTACGCCGCGAAACCGCCACACGCAGCGTCGACGGACGGTCTGTGTCTCGCGGTGTAAGACTCCCGTCTTACGCACGAATTACGTCGTACCCCACAGTATATAAATGTAACGGCGGTTCGTATGACGCAAGCCCAGTTCCGGGCGTAAACGCTCGCCACGGCCCAAAATCGGTGTTTACGAGCCATCGAGCACGTCCGCCGCCGGCGTCCGACGGCCGCAACCAGGGCAGAACCCCCAGTCCGAACGGAGTTCGTCACCACACTCGCAGAACACACGCGAGGAGTTTTTCCCGCAGTTCGGGCAGTAAACGTGGGACGGCGACAGGGTCTCGCCACACTGTGTGCACGTCTTACGCTCACCGTTCGACGTGTTTTCGTCGCCCCCGGTCTCCGTCTTACTCTCCGGACCGTTGTGTGACGACTCGTTAGACGGGGTGCGTGACGGCTCCCGCGAGACGTTTACGCCGGCCCCCTCCTCGGGCGAGTTCCCCCGGACGGCAGCGTGTTCTGCGCCGTCGAGCGTGATGTTTACGTTGATGTCCTGCGTGTCGCGGCCCCGGCCAAGTCGCCGGTCCAGCATCGCGTCGACCTGCTCGGCGAGCAGGTCGTCGATACGGTCACCGACACCCCCGCTCGGAGTGGAATCGACCGGGCGGTCGGCGTGGCGCTCGATGTACTCCCGCAGTGCCTCGCGCAGCACCTCGCTTTTCGAGGCGTCGAACGACTCGAGACGGGTGACGAGTTCGTCGTCGGCACGGAACGTCAGCTTGCTCATGTGCCTTCGTCGTAACTGTCGATGCCCTCGTATATCAATGTTCGCCGGTGTCTGACGCCTGTTTCACGGCGACTCCACCGGTACGGTTTTGCCGTCACCGCCCGTGGGTCCGGATATGCAGGCCGTCCAGTTCACCGGACACGGAGACAGGGGTGTCGTCGAGTACGGGGCCCATCCCGATATCGACCCCGGACGTGGCGAGGTCCGTATCGAGGTCCGCGCGAGCGCGCTGAACCATCTGGACATCTGGACCCGGCGCGGGCTCCCGGGGGTCGACCTGGCGATGCCCCACATCCCGGGGAGTGACGCGGCGGGTGTCGTCGATGCCGTGGGTCCGGGCGTGTCACGGGTCGCGCCCGGCGACCGTGTCGCGGTTTCGGCGGGCGTCCACTGTGGCGACTGCGAGTTCTGCCGGGCCGGCGAGTTCACCCAGTGTGTCGACTACCACGTTGTCGGCGAGCACACCCGGGGTGTCCACGCGGAGCGGCCGGTCGTCCCGGCCGAGACGCTCGTCCCCGTTCCAGAGGGTGTCGGCTGGGAGACTGCCGCGGCCGCGCCACTCGTGTTCCAGACCGCCTGGCGGATGCTCGTCACCCGCGCGGAACTGCGCCCGGGCGAGTCCGTGCTGGTACTGGGCGCGAGCGGCGGCGTCGGCCACGCGGCCGTCCAGATTGCCGACTACCTCGGCGCGACGGTGTACGCCACCGCGAGCAGTGACGAGAAACTCGCGTACGCACGGGAGATGGGTGCCGACCACACCATCGACTACGAGGCCGAGAACTTCGCGGAGCGAATCCGCGAACAGACCGGCAAGCGCGGTGTCGACGTCGTCGTCGACCACGTGGGCGCGGCCACCTGGCAGGATTCGCTCGCCAGTCTCGCCCGTGGCGGCCGTCTGGTCACCTGCGGCGCGACGACCGGCCCCCACCCCGAGACGGACATCAACCGCATCTTCTGGAACCAACTGTCGGTTATCGGTTCGACGATGGCCACACCCGGCGAGGTGGACGAGGTGCTCGAACTGGTCTGGGCGGGGGAACTGGAGCCCCGTATCCGTGCGACCCTGCCCATGAGCGAGGCCGCCGAGGGCCACCGGATGCTCGAGGAGCGCGACGGCTTCGGCAAGGTGGTGCTCCTCCCGGACAGCGCCGACGCGTGAACAACAGATGACTGATACGACAGACCAGGAGCAAACCGACGAACCCGCGCCGGAGCAACAGCGCGTCGAGGAGTCGCCGGTCCCGGGGACCGGCAGCGCACAGACAGGTCGCCCCGAGCGCCTCGACACCCCCGACGATGTCGACCGGCGTGGCTGGTTGCTCGTGGCGCTGGTGGTGCTGTCGGTGCTCGTGATTCCGCTGTTCGTGCTCTACATCCCGGAGGCACACTGGCTCATCGGCCGACTCGGGTTCTCCCAGCGCCAGGCCTACATCGTCTTCCCGATGATTCCGGCCGTGCTCCTGGGCCTGACGGCTGTCTGGGCAACCGTGCGGGCGTACTCGGAGTGACCCCGAGCGGAGTGTCAACGCCAGCGGCGGTCCCGGCGCGAAACTCAGCGGCGGTCCCGGCGCATCGCAATCTCGAACCAGGGACAGAGTCGGAGTTGGCGGTACCAGCGGCGGTTGTGCGCGAGACGCTCGTAGGGGGCCCAGAGCACACCAGCAACCTCACTGGTATCGGGGTCGAGTTCCGTGTCCGACAGCGTCGCCTGCAACACGGCACAGACCTCGTGTTCGAGCCCCTCGTCGTAGTAGCGGCGGCGGTACTCGAAGCGGTCGGTCACCGTCAGCGAGTCGTACTGGTCGGGGGTGATACCGAGTTCCTCCTCGAGACGCTGCCGGGCGGCCTCGGTCTGTGACTCGCCCTCGCGGGGGTGGGAGGCGACCGTACCGTCCCAGTGGGCGTCCCAGAGGCGCTTGTCTGGGCTGCGCTGTGCCAGCAGAATCCGTTGTTGCTCGTCGAACAGTAGCGCGGTGAACGCCCGGTGGCGGACACCCTCACCCGTGTGGGCTTCGAGTCGGTTGACGACACCCTGCTCGGAGTCGTCGGCGTCGACCGCGACGACGTTCTGGGCGGCGTTCTCGTGGTCGGACGAGTCACCAGCCTTCGACATGGTTTCGCTTGGATGAGGAGGGTCAAACCGTCTTCGCTTCGGCGCGCCGCGGTAACAGCGATGTGTCAGAACACTCTTAGTTGGCGCTCGCGTACCGGTCGCCATGGGACGCGTCAAGAAACAGATAGCGGAGTATCTCTACCAGGGAGAGTCCATCCGCGAGGCGTTCGACGTCGGCCCGGTACGTGTTGTGTTGACCTCCCACCGGGTGTTCGTGTCTGACCCCGACGACGAGGGCATCCAGCAGGCAGAACTCCCGGGCGTGACCGGTATCGAACGGACGACACGGGGTTCCCGCTCCGGGCTGATATGGGGGGTTGCGCTCGCAGTTATCGGCGTTGCCCTTCTCGCTGTGGGCGTCTCGACGAGGCTCGGCGGCGCGTTCACCGCCCCGGAGTTCCGGGGCAACGCCGCCGAACAGGCCGGGGCCGGCGGACTGACCGACCTGGTGGACCTGCTCATCTGGCTCGTGGAGAACATCGACGTGGTGATGCTGGGGGTCGGGGGGTTCTTTCTGGTCGTGGCGGTGGTGCCGGTGACACACTACTGGTTCAGGGTCCGCGAGCGGACACTCGATATCAGGCTCGGGGGCGAACAGTCCGATATCCACCTGCCGCTGGAGTACGTCAGCGTCGAGGACGAACGCCGCCTGGAGAAGGCGCTCGTCCCCGAACAGGTGTCCGACGACCTGGCGGTCGAGGGGAACGGCGACACGGCCCCGGACGACGCCGGGGAGCCGTCGGCCGACAGCACGAGGGGCGACGATAGCGAGCACAGTTTCGAGTGGGTCGGTGACGACGACCCCGACGAGCAGGTCGACACCAGCGGGGACGGCTGAGCCCCGTCGGGCCTGGGCTGGTGCTGTCGGCGCGAGCGCCACGTTCAACACCGGGGCCAGCGTACGTCGAGTATGTCGCCGGGGATACGCGCGACCGTTTCCTTTCAGGACCCGGGTGACTGTCCGGTCGCCGCCTGTTCGGCCGCGGCCGACAGCCCCATCGAGCACGTCTCGACGAGCGTCGGCCCGGGCGAGGACGTCACGGAGTTTCTGGCCCCGGCGGGGATCGAGCACCCGGCGGTCGAGTCCGTCTTCGAGTACGGCATGGCGACGCTGTACCGGACCCACGAGGGGAGCCACGAGGGGTGTCCCTGCGCGTGTCTCGGCCGTCACGGCTGTCCGGTCCACCGGTACACCGCCGAGGACGGGGTGCTGACGCTTGTTTTCCACGCCGCCACGTTCGAGCAACTGCAGTCGGTGATAGCGTCACTGCGCGACCGGTTCCCTCCGGTCGACGTCAGACGACTGCTCCAGCCCCCGCTCGATGGCTCCCCCGAGGAGCGGGTGTTCGTCGACCGCGGCAAACTCACCGACCGCCAGCGGGAGGCGCTCGTGACTGCCTACGAGATGGGCTACTTCCAGCGTCCGCGGGGTGCCAACGCCAGCGAGGTTGCCACGCGCCTCGATATCACGCAGTCGACACTCAGCGAGCATCTCGTGACGGCACAGCGGA
>JAQCNG010000261.1 GCA_028275145.1 Halovenus sp.
CTGCCGGAACAACAGCGACTCGACACCGGCGGCCGACTCCTGCTCAACGTCGCGGACCCCCGGCCGAACCAGATTGCGGTGCTGTCGGACGCCGCCCCCGAGTACGCGCCCGAGGGGAGCCACCTGTTGAGCGCCACGTTTCTGGGCGAACAGCCACAGGGCGACGAGGCCCTCGGAGAAGAGGCGCGCGAGACACTCGCCGCGTGGTATCCCGAGAACAGTTTCGCACGGCTCGAACTACTCCGAACCGACCGCATCGACTTTGCACAGTTCCCGCAACCGCCGGGCTTTCGCGCGGACCTGCCGGCCGTCGACGAGCCCGCCGGACAGGTGTACCTCGCCGGCGACTACACAGAGTGGTCATCGATACAGGGTGCGATGGAGAGCGGGCGCCGCGTCGCACAGACGGTCAAGCAGACGCTGGGGGCGCCCGTCTAAAACTCGAGTCGCTCGACGATATCCTCGCCGTGGTCGTTGACGTTCGCCGCGACAACGCGCAGATGAGGCTCCAGGCCGGAGTCGTCGACTTTCGAGCCGAGCAGGTCGTCGACCTGGTAGACACCGGCCGAACTGGTCATCGCGATCTCGACGAGAACGGGCTTTTGCTCGCCCTCGAGGAGTCTGACCCGCTCGATAGACTGACTGGAGACGGTGTTGATGCCCCGGCCACCCTGCTCGTACGGGACCCGCGAGCGGCCACGCTCCATGTCGAGTCCGTCCGCGACGCGGACCACGCCAGCCTCGAGTGTCAGCGGACGCTCCTCGGTCTGGTGACAGAGAATCGCGTGGAGCACCTCGCCTTTCATCCGGACGACGTCTGCGGTGTCGTAGAACTCGGGAAGCAGTCGGTCCAGCAGGTCGGCGGCCAGCGGTATCGAGTAGTAGGGGTGTGATTCCCGGTGGACAACGTGGCCGATATCGTGAAGAACGGCAGCGAGCGCGATGATAACGGGTTCGTCGGCCTCGTCGAGCCCCTGCTGGCGCGCGCCGTTGAACTCGACGTCACCACGCTTGAGCAACTCGTAGAGACACAGCGCGCTGTGACGGACAATCTCGACGTGTTTCGTCCCGTGGTCGTTGTACTGCATCCGGTCGACCGGGTTCACGTTCTGTGCGTCGAGGTACGTGGTTATCTCCTCGTCGCTGTCGACCACCTCGAGTATCTCGTTGACCCGCTCGTCGGGAAACGCGTGCTCGCGGTCCGGGTCGTATGTACGGAGTTCCTCGCGGTCTGCGGTCCCCACGGTCTGTTCGAGGTGGTCCTCTGAAGCGTCTGTCATTGTCACTGGTACAACTCTCCGGGTGAAAACCCCTGCTGTCGAGAGACGTGTCGCGGTGGCGACCGCTCAGGCCGCGTCGATTGCCTGTATCACCTCGTCGTAGTCGGGTTCGGCACCGGGGTCGTCGGAAACCCAGGCGTAGGTGACCGTCCTGTCGCCGTCGACGACAAAGACTGCACGCTTTGCGAGGCGGTCGATGCCGACCGCCTCGAAGGCCATCGACACGTCGTATGCCTCGACGACATCCCGGTTCACGTCGCTTATCAGGTCGAAAGAGAGCGAGAGTGTGTCCCGAAACTCGTTGAGCGCGAACGGGGAGTCGATGCTGACACCGTACAGCGTGCCGCCGGCGTCGGCCACGTCCTCGAGTCGCTGCTCGAAGGTCTGCATCTCGTGGCTGCAGACGCTGGTGAACGCCCCCGGAAAGAAAGCGAGCACCACCGGCGCGTCGGCGTCGACCGCCTCGGGCAGCGAGAACGACTCGATATCGCCGTTTGCGAGCGGTGCTGTAAACGCCGGGGCCTCGTCGCCGTCCGAAATCATATTCTACGTAGGACTGGCGCTGTAATGGTAGTTTTGCCACCTGCCGACCCAGAGCACGGGGCAGAGACTGGAGCGAGTCTCCCGGGTGACGGCGGTCAGTACCGGTCAGCGGGTCGGGAAACGGCGCACAACAGGTCGTCCAGAGCAAAAAGACTATAATCCGGAGTAGGCAACATATGGAATAGAATGGCGAGCACACTCGTACCCCTGTTTCCGGGCGTTCCAGGGGGAATGGAAATGGTGGTCATCCTGCTGATAGCAGTCCTACTGTTCGGCGCAAACAAAATCCCGAAACTCGCGCGCTCGACCGGAGAGGCGATGGGCGAGTTCCAGAAGGGCCGCCAGCAGGTCGAGGAGGAGCTTGAACAGATGGAAGACGCGATGAACCCGGATTCCGACCTCGACGTGGAGGGTGAAGACGAGGAGTTCACGCTCGACGAGGGTAACACGGGGGAGACGGAGACGGCCACCGACATGGCCGACGAGGAGTACGGCTTCGACACCGAGGACAGCAGTTGAGCAAACGGCGCTGGTGACGGCCGACCCGTCCGACAGGGGTCCCCCTGTTTTTTGCTCTACCCCCCTCTTCCCGAGACAACACCCGTCCCGGGCCGGAGTGACGTCACGAACGACCGTGTGAGTCCCCGTTCCGCGTCGTCGAACCGACAGCGAGGCGGCCGGGTTACTCGTAGAGCCAGGTCTCGTCGACCCGTTCCCAGTCCACGAGTTCCGCCTCGTCGAAGAAAAGAGCGATCTCGCGCTCGTTTGCTCCGGGGTCCTCGTTGTCGGAGCCGTGGATGACGTTGCGTCCGAGGTCCAGACCGAAGTCGCCACGGATGGTCCCGGGCGCGGACTCGGCCGGGTCAGTCTCGCCCATCATCTGACGGACCTGCCGGGTCGCGTCCTGGCCCTCCCAGACCATCGCCATCACCGGGTCCGAGGTGATGAACTCGACGAGTCCGTCGAAAAAGGGCTCGCCCTCGTGTTCGCCGTAGTGTTCGTGTGCGAGTTCCTCGTCGATCTGTGTGAACCTGGCACCGACGAGTTTCAGCCCACGGTCCTCGAACCGCGAGATGACCTCGCCGACCAGTCCACGGTTCACACCGTCGGGTTTGACCATCACGAAGGTCCGCTCGACCCCGCTCATACCTCGGCCTCTGTCTCCGCCTCGGCCTCCTCGTCGGCCTCGGACTCCGATGTGGTCTGCTCGTCGGTTTCGGTGTCTGTGGTCTGCTCGTCGTCGTGAATCCACTCGAGATCACGGGACTCGCGGCCGAGAAAGTAGTTTTTCTCGGCTTTCGAGTTTTTGAACCAGAGGATGGTGCCGTCGGTCCTGACGAACATCTTCCCGGTTCCAGGTTCGATTTCCTCGCCGGTGTAGTCGCAGATGTGTCGAGCCATTATCCGCCTCCGATAGTGTCGGCCTCGCGAGCAGTCTCGCGCAACTGGAGCACGTCACCCTCGCGGACCGGGCCGAGAACGTTCCGCGTGATGATACGACCCTTGTTCGACCCTTCGCGGATGCGGCACTTTACCTGCATGGCCTCGCCGTGCATCCCCGTCCGGCCGACGACCTCGATGACCTCAGCGGGCGTCGAGCCCTGCTGAGATTCGTCTGCGCTCATCTACACCACCTCACCGGAGTTCCTCGACTTTCTCGGCGATATCGTCGATTGTCTCGCTGGCCTCACCGGCGTCGGTGACAGCCGCCGCAGCACTGCCGACCTCCAGTCCGGCCGCGTGTCCGAGGTCGTCCTGCGTGGCGACGAAAACAAACGGGATGTTCCGCTCGTCGGCCAGCTCCGGGAGATGCATCACAATCTCCTCCGGTTGGACGTCCTCGGCGATGAGCACGAGCTGGGCGTTGCCACGCTCGACTGCCTTTGTCGCCTCGTTTGTTCCTTTCTTTACCGATCCTGTGTCCCGTGCCACCGAGAGCGCGTCGAGCGCGTCGTCGGCGAGGTCCGCGGGAACGTCGAAGTTAACGTATACTGGCATTGTATGTTCACCTCCCGTGCGCGGGCTCACACTCCCCCGCCGTGGACAAGTCCTGAGATGGCTGGGAGCGTCATCAACCCCGCACAGGCTGTATCAAAACTGGCCGGTCGGAGATTAAAGCGCTTTCGAAGCGTCCACCCCGTGTCACGTCTCACCAAGCAGAGCCGCCGGCCGGAACACGCCGACAGGGCCCGTCTCTCCGGCGGTCCGAAACCGAGTAGTGAGCCCCGCCCAGAGAGATACTCATGGAGACAGAGGGAGTGTTCGCACCGGAGACACGCGAGACAGCCCGGGAGCGGTACGAGGAACTCGGGACGGCCGCCGGGGAGACTGTCCGGGCGGTCACCCGCGAGATGAACTTCGACAGTAGCGAGTACGACCGGCGCGTGACCGACAAGGTCCGTCTGGCGGCACAGGACGCACTGTTTGCCTCGCTGTTGGCGGTGCGCGTCGGGAGTCGAGCGGAGTACGAGCGCTGGCGGGAGGCCCACGAGGGGGAACTGGTGGAGGCGGGGAGCGAGACTGCCGACAGGGTTGTCTGGCACGACCCGGCCTGGAGCGACGACGCCGTCGCCGCCACCTTCCACAACGAGCGCGAGGCGGCCGTCACCACGCTCCGTCGACAGGCCTTTGGCCACCTCTACAGCGAGGTGCTCCGGTGACCGACCCGCCCGACACCGGGACCGACCGCTGGGACTGGCCGGTGGTCGAGTCGGTCGTCGAGTACGACAACAGCTGGTACACCGGGGGGTACGACCTCGTCGAACAGCCCGACGGCACCGAGAAGCGCTACTACTGGGCGGCGCTCCCGCCGGCGGTGGTCGTCGTTGCTGTGGCCGACGGACAGTTGGTGATGGTCGAACAGTACCGGCCCGCCATCCGGGAGCACTGCCTCGAACTGCCGGCCGGAATCGTCGAGGATGGCGAGTCGGCCACCACCGCCGGCGCGCGCGAACTCCGCGAGGAGACCGGGTTCGACGCCGCCGGTGTCTCCCTGCTCGCGGAGTTCTGGTGTGCGACGGGGCTGCTCCGGCACCGCCGGTTTGTTGTCTTCGCCGAGGGGCTCACCCCGGTCGAGACGGACCTCGACGACAACGAGTTTCTCTCCGTGCGGGCCGTGCCCGTCGAGGAGGCGCTGTCGCTGGCCCGGGAACCCCCGGCGAACGACGCCACTATCGAGGGGCTGTTGCTCGCGCGCGACGCCGAAGTGCTGTCCGAGGTCTGAGGCGAGCACCAGCCGATGTCGATTCCGTTTCAGTGTCGGTCACGAGCGACGCTTTGCCGTGGGCCGGGGAGTTTAGTGTATCGAGTGTAGAGGTGATACCGATGGATGGGGAGATAACCTCGTCCGAGCTAGAGCGCGCGCTCGAGGAGAGTGACCCGCTGGTGGTCGATATCCGGAACCCCCGACAGTTTGCCCGCGAGCGGGTGACCGGCAGCGTGAACATCCCGCTCTCGCGGCTTCCGGCGGAGATAGACCGCGTCGCGGACTCGGACCACGTCGTCACGGTCTGCCCGCACGGCAAGGCCAGTGTCCGCGCCGCACGACTGGTCGGGTCCTTCGAGGGGTTGGACGGCAGTGTCGAGAGTCTGGCCGACGGTCTCGAGGGCTGGGAGGGACCAACGGAGTCGGACTCCCCGGAGACCGACCCCTCCAGCACCGCCCGGACCGGGTCTGACTCGCCCGAGCCCCCCTTCTGACAGGCCTGCGGTGCCTGACAACCAGAACGTTCTTTAGTTATAACACAGAG
>JAQCNG010000269.1 GCA_028275145.1 Halovenus sp.
CCGCCGGTCCGGCGGTTCGGCGACGTGTCCCGACATCTCTGGGTAGCACAGTCGTCTACGTGATTACGTCTGCGCGCGCAGGCAGCGGGAGCGAGTGACTCGCCTGCTGTTCAGCAATCCCCGCCGGTGTCACAGACGCTCCCGTACTCGACTCCGGTCCGCTGACTGATGGCCTCGGTACAGTCCACGAGAATCGAGTCGAACTCGGCGGAGTCGGTCTCCGACTGTGCCGCTGTGAGCGCCTCACCCAGGCGTTCGGCAGCCTCGAGCACGTCCTGGTCTGTTTCGCTCAACAGCATCCGCCTCCGGTCGACTGGGAAAACTGCCGTTCGATCTGTTCGGTGATGAGGTCGTCTGTCTCCCGGAGCAGTTCGACGAGTTCTTGCTGTGCTGTCTGGTGTTGCTGGATGGTCTCGTTCTCCGATAGCTCCGTTTTGAGTTCCTGGAGTTCCTGCATGACCGACTGGTCGAAGCCACGCTGCAACTGCTGTTGTTTCTGCTGGAACGCCGCGATCAGTGCCGTTGCCTCCTCGTCGTTGTCGAGTTGTCTGTCTGCAGCGACGAACTGCTGGTAGGTCTCGGACGCCTCGAGCGTCTCGAGAAACGCCTGCAGCGCCTCGTCGACTGCTGCCTCCGTGGATTGGTGCGTACTCATTGTTGGGTCACCGGTTTTGTTTTGTCGTCGAGCGCATCGGAGAGCCCGGTAATCTCCGCGCCAAACGCCTGCAGTTCGTCCAGTCCGACCGGTTCGTCCTGGCGAAGCGGTGCGAGCATCATCGGAACGTCGAATCGGTTCTTTATTTCGCCGAGATACCGCTGTTGCTGGGCGCGACGGTTCGCAAAGAAGCTGTTGTCCCCGTACTCCTCCGGCAGAAGGTAGTTCGCGACGACAAACGAGGTTTCGATGCCGACCTGGTCGTCGAGGTCCTCGGCGGCGCGGTAGGCCTCCATCATTGGGGTGTACTCGGGGTACATGACAAAGGCAAACGAGCTCCGCTCGGGGTCCTGCATCGTCTCGATTACCTCGTCGTACTGGTCACCGCTCGCGGGCGCCGCGCCTTTTGTCAGCGAGCCGAGGTCCATGAACCCCTTCCAGTCCGATGGCAGTTCGAGGAGTCGGAGCGTGTGACCCGTTGGTGCGGTGTCGAAGACCACAATCTCGTAGCCGTCCTCCTGGAAGTAGCTGACAAACTTCTCGAGTGCGGCCATCTCCTCGGCACACGGCGACTCGAGCTCCTCCTCGACGTTCGCAATCGCCGCCTCGACGTCGATCTGGGTGTCCTCCTTTTGCTCGTACATCTCCTCGACGTGGCCGAGTACCTGCTCGCGGTACTCCTCGAGGGCTCTCTCCTGGTCGATTCGGGCCACGTCCAGGTTCGCCTGGCCGACCGATTTCGGCTCGTGACCGACGGGTTCACCGAAGATGTCCTGCAGGTGGGCTGCAGGGTCGGTGGTGACGACGAGGGTCTCGTAGCCACTCTGTGCGAGTTTCGTCGCCGCGGTTGCGGCGATGGTACTCTTTCCGACACCACCTTTCCCGGTGAAAAAGAGGTATCGGGTACCGTCGCCGGGGCGAAACTGCTCCGCGACCGCGTCCGGGTCGGCCAGCGAATCGAACTCGAGCTCCTGGTCGGGTTCGGAGCCGGAGCCCACATCCACGGTCGCCTCGTTCCCGTCGTAGATGACACCGCTGACATCTGAGAGGAGGTCGAGCCCCGCAATCTCCCCGGGCTGGAGCGGATAGGTCGCCATCGCCTGTGCGTCGAACTCGGTCTCGACGCGGTCGATAACCGCCTGTTCGTCCTCGCGCTTGCCCTCGAAGAACGGGTCCTCACAGACAGTGTCGGGAAGGTAGCCGTTGACGACGACCAGCTGTGACTCGATGCCCAGCTCCGCCAGGTCGGACGCGCTCCGCTCGATCTCGTCGATCGAGGACTCCTCGGGCTTGCCGACGAAGCTGAATGCTGTGCGATCACCGTCCTGGAGTGTGTCGATTGCCCGCTCGTAATCCGCTTTTCTCTCCTCCATGGAGGCGGCGGGACCGATACAGGTCGAGCCGCCCTTTTCGAGTTCGGCGCTCCAGTCCGACGGCAGTTCCATCAGCCGGATGGTGTGGCCGGTCGGCGCTGTATCGAACACGACAACGTCGTAATCGGGGCTGTCCATGAAGTCGACAAAGTTGTCGAAGGCGGCTATCTCCTCGACACACGGGCTGTTGAGTTGCTCCTCGACAGCCCGAATCTGCTCGTCGTCGAGCAGTCCACGCATTGGCTCGATTGTCTCCTGGCGGTACTCCTCGGCCGCGGTATCGGGGTCGATCTCGATCGCCGAGAGACGGTCGATATCGTTGATCGCGGTGACCTCGTGGCCGATCTCCTGGCCGAAGATATCGGAGAGGTTCGGCGCCGGGTCGGTCGTCACCAGCAGAGTCTCGTAGTCGTTGTCTGCGAGCCACGTCGCCGTGGCACAGCTGACCGTGCTCTTGCCGACGCCGCCTTTCCCGCTGAAGAAGACGAACTCTGTCTCGTCGCTCTCCGGTTCGATAACGTCGCGTGCTGTTTGTGCTGCGGTATGCATTGATCAGGCTTCCTGTCGCTGTGTGTGTTCGTCGAGCGTCGCCTCGAGTTCGTTGTAGTCGAGATACTCGGATTTGGCAACAATCTCACCGTCGACGACCGTGATCGGGAGAACCGACGGCCCGTTCTCCTCGACCAGGTCGTAGATCCGCTGCGTTTCGAGGAACTCGTCGATGTTGTGCTGCATGTTGGCGCGCGAAACCTCGACATTGTCGTGTGCCTCCTCGAGTTGAGAGAGGGCAGCACTGACCTCGACGAGTTCATCGTCGGGGTCCGGACCACAGACACCCGTGGAACAACACATCGCCTCTTCGAACAGTTTGAGTCTTGTCATGGTTTGTGCGGGCACCTCGTTCGGTTGGTCCCCAGTTACGGGTCAGACGCGTCCGACAACACACTCGTCTGACCTCATTTGAACGGATACTCATCTGTATTCATAAACTCTTTGGTCAGAGAGTGGTGGCTGCCGGAGACAGTGAGCGTTACAACTGCAACACCAGTCAACGGGTTCGTCTGTGCTCCGTGGGGTGTCGTGGCCACAGTCGGTCTGCGCCGGACCGCAACCAGCGCCGAGACAGAGGGAGGGTCCTGCCAGGTTTCCGGTCCAGAACCGGCCTGTTCCTGCGAGAAACCGGACCACATCGCCCGACTGTACCCGGGTCCTCTGTGGTCGTCTCGACCTCTGTGGGCCTCTCCACGGCCGTGCGCCTCCCGATGACAGCACCGACTGCCCCAGAACCTGTCTCGGGTGTTGTGCGTGTCAGTCGCGCTGTCCCGGTGCGTTCACACAGCAATGTGTGAGCAGACACTCAATCGTCTCTCCTACTCCGGAGCGTGTACTGAGAGACGGTCAGTAATACTTAATTCATTGCCCGCTCAACTGTACTGTATGTCATCAACAGAGCGACTGAGCCGGTATCTCGACGATGAGTGTGGCGGCTGTACCGACGAGGCGCTCTCCCAGCGACTGGCCGAACTCGACGAACTCGTCGCGACGGTGGAAACCGCCGAGCTCACCAGTGACGTCGACGTGCTCTCGGCACTCGGAAACGAGACCCGGTACAGAGTTGTTCGCATCCTCCACACCGCTGGTGAGGAGCTCTGTGTCTGTGAGTTCGCGCCACTGATCGACGTCAGCGACAGCGCGATCAGTCACGCGCTGTCTCGGCTCACTGACGCGGGACTCGTCACCCGGCGAAAGGACGGCAAGTGGCGAAAGTACCGGGCAACACCACGGGCGAGTGCGCTCCTCGTTGCGCTCGATGGCTCCCGGTCGCTGTGAGCGCTCTCCCGACAGTTCGCTACTCCCCGCTCTGTTCGGTGAACTCGTCGAAGAGGTCGGAGACACGCTGTTCGACCTCGTCTCGAATCGCACGGACCTCCTCGATTGACCGCCCGTGTGGGTCGTCCAGGGCCCAGTCGCGTGTATCTACGTCGGCATCCAGTTCGAGTGTGGAACAGCCCATTGTTGCGACGACTGTGCAACTGTTGAGTTGTTCGGCCGACACCGACTGTGGGACACGGTCGGAGAGGTCGATATCGAGTTCCCGCATCGCCTCGACAACCTCCGTGTGTACCTCGTCGGCGGGGCGTGTGCCGCCGGTCAGGACCGCCACCTCGTCGTCGAGTCCCCGCCGTGTCCGCTCTCGTCGCGCAAACGCTGCGGACATCTGACTGCGACCCGCGTTCTGAACACACACGAAACCGAACGTCGGTGTCTTGGCGGTCATGCGTAGTAGCTCTGTCGCACGCAGCATAGTACTTTCTAAGATCCCTACTGTGGTCTATATATGCGTCTCCCGTCGCGCGTGGGACAGTCCCGTGTACCGGGGACAGCGAGGGCAGATGGCCCGCTGTCACTGACTGTGACGGGTACCCTGCCGCTCCGGGCCGCTCTGCTCGACACAGATTTATGTGACAGGAACACAATAGGGCAACATGACCGGAGACGCGCAGGACCCGACGGGGTCCGGGAAAGAGACACTCGATTCGGTCGACGAGGTGTTCTCGGTTCTGGGTGACGAGACCAGAATCGAGATTCTGCTCGAACTGTGCGAGGTTGCATCCGAGAGCGGCATCGGTCAGGGTCTGGGTTTCTCCGCGCTCCAGGACCGTGTTGGCGTCACCGACAGCGGCCGCTTCAACTACCATCTGGACAAACTCACCGGCCAGTTCGTCGCGAAACGCGGGGACACCTACGTCGCGCGGTGGCCGGCACTCGCGCTCGTCGCCGCCATCCACGCCGGACTGTACGGCGAGACGGCCGAGATGACCGCCGAGAGCGCCACGACCGAATCCAGATGCCCCAAGTGTCTCCGCCCACTGGAGGTCAGATTCGTCGATGGGACCCTCGGGACGGGGGTGTACATGTACTGTTCGGAACACGGAAAGATGGACGTCTACTCGTTCCCGCCGGGCGCACAGGTCGGACGCTCTCTGCTCGAGACGATGCAGGTTGCCTACACGCGACTGCGCACGGGTGTCGACCTCGCGCGACGGGGGATCTGTATGGAGTGCTGGGGCCGCGTCTCGACCGAGTTCCCCGTCGACGCCCACGACCACGGAGAGAAGAGGGAACGGTACGACGAGTTCACCCAGGTGGCCTACCAGTGCGAGCGGTGCTGGAATCAACTCCGTGTCCCGTTGCGCACGTACGTCGGCACACATCCGATTGTCGAGGCGGCGTTCGAGGAGCGGGGGTTCGCGCCACTGAGGGGGGCAGACGAACTGACAACCGAGGACGAAATCGCCTGCGAGACGGAGGTCACAGAGAGCAAGCCCACGGGCGCGACGGTCCGGATCTCCTTCGACGAGGAAACGCTGGTGCTGTCGGTCGACGATGACTGCTCGGTGAGCGGTCACCACTGGGCGTGAACGACGACCGGGTGTGTCTAATCTCGTCACGGTCTGTGTCCCTGCGTCACCGCCAGCGCGTTGCCAGGTCAGAAACGCGGCATCCAGTTTTATCTGCTGTTCCCGATATTCACCAGACATGAGTATCGCAGACAGTTTATCCGCAGTGACAGACCGTATCGCCGGTGCTGTCACCGACCACAACAGACTCGTCATCCTGCTGATGCTCGTTCTGACGGCGGGCGTCGTCTTCGGGATGACACAGGAACAGGGTGACAGTGACAACGCACTCGGTGGAGACGTCATCGAGGGGTCCGAGGTGGACGATGCGAACCAGTACCTCGACGACGTCTACTTCACAGAGAGCTCAGACGGAACAGAGACAGTCGAGGTGTACGTCCGGAGCGAGGACGGGTCGGTGCTGAGCAGGGCCGGACTGCTGGCCGCGCTCGACTACCAGCGCGAGGTGGCCGACTCCGAGTTGGTCACAGCGGCGCTCGCGGACACGGACAACCCGGTTCGGAACCCGGCGAGCCTGGTTGCGGCCGAACTGGTCGACGAGCCGAACCCGGAGCTCGCCACACAGCGGGCGGCGCTCGAGGACGCGAGCAGTGAGGAGCTCACACAGGCAGTCCAGAGCACGTTCAGCGACGGGGAACAGAGCAGGCAACTGCTCCCGGTGAGCTACGAGGCCGGAACGGCAGACGCCGATGCGATGCGACTGTCGCTCACCGTCGACGAGAGCCCCGACCCGGCAGTCACCGACGCGCTCGACGAGGCCGCCGCGACGGTCGGGGAGGACTCGTCGCTGTCGGTGTTCACCAGCACCGGTGTCAGCGAGGAGATCACGGATTCGCTGGTGCCCGAGCTCGCGTGGCTGGTCCTCCCGCTCATCCTGCTGTCGCTGGTCGTCGTGCTCGGGTTCGCGTACCGCGACCTGACCGACGTGGTCATCAGCGTCGCCGGGGTGCTCGTCACGATGCTGTGGGCGTTCGGCCTGATGGGGTGGCTCGGTCTGTTTACCCAGGAGACGAGTCTCGTCGTGCCGGTGCTCGCCATCGCGTTGAGTATCGATTTCAGCTTCCACACGTTCATGCGCTACCGCGAGCGGC
>JAQCNG010000271.1 GCA_028275145.1 Halovenus sp.
CCGGTTGGATTGACAGCAGTGACCGGCCAGCGGCCGGACATCGACATCTGGCTACAGCGAGCCCTGCAGGCGCTCGAACTGGTCGACGTCGTGGCCGTACAGCACCGTCGCGCCGGTGCGTCGCTCGCGGTCACGGAGTTTCCGCAGACTCTCGGCCTGGGCCCGGGAGTCGTAGACCAGACTCGCGCCCATCTCCCGTTTTTCCTCGTAGTTCTCCGCGAGAAAGGCCACGTCGCCGGCGACGAGGAGGTCCTCGTTCTCCCCTTCGCGCTGGATGTGTGCGCCGAGCAGGCCGGGCGTGTGGCCGGGGACGTGGAGCAACTCGAAGCCGGGCAGGAGTTGCCGCTCGCCCTCGACGACCTGCCAGTTTATATCGCGGTCGAAATCGGACGCGAGGTAGGAGTCGTCGCCGGCCGGACTCTTCGCGCTGAGGTAGGCGTGCTCGAGTTCGCGCCGGTGGACGTACACCGGGACGTCGGTTCCGGCGAAGTTGTGTAGTCCGCCGGCGTGGTCGAGATGCAGGTGTGACTGGACCACCAGGTCGACATCCGCGACGGCGTAGCCCACCTCGTCGAGCGCCGTCGCCAGGTCGTGCTCGTCCGGGTCGTGGTGGGCAAAGGCCTCGAACAGCGGCCTCGGCCAGTAGCCGTCGGCGGCCTCCGGGTGGACACCGGTGTCCCAGAGCACCGTGCCCTCGGGGTGGTCGACCAGCAGGTTCCAGACCGCGTACTCGCCGTACTGCAGGTCCGGCGACTGGTTGCTGTGGACCGCTGCCACCTCCGCGTCGAGCGCGAAGTTCATGTCGGCGTGGATCTGTCCCCTGTCGAGCAGATGTACCTCCATGCCCCCATGTTCGGACCCGGATAGTTAGAACGTTCCGGCGGCAGCGCAACAACTCGACCCCCCCCGGCGGACGACCCCGACAGACACATATCGGTACAGACCAACTGGACGTATGGAACGAATCGCCCCACAGCACGTACCGGTCTACGAGACAGGCAAGCGACGTCGCGCCCTCTGGGAGCGGTGTGCCGAGCGCGGGGAACCCGTTGTCGCCGTCCGGGACGCCAGCCGTGGCTACATCGTCCGCTACGACCTCCAGCATCTCGACACCCAACTCGACCAGACGGCGGTTCACGAACTCCGGGAGCGCACCCGCCGCACCCGCTCGTACCCGACCGGCACCGACCCAATCTCCGAGTCCGAGGGCGTCGGCGGCGAGGCCGGCCCCGTCTCCGGCGACCTGCACACCCCCACCGAGGACGCCGCCCGCGAACTCGCCGCGACGCTGTCGGGGCTCCTGTTCGACCGGACAAACTGGCAGTAACACAGCAACTGTTTTGCGCCGGCCGGCCGGAGCGTCTGTATGGTTTCGGAGCTGTTCGACGCCGCGCGCTGGGAGCGAGTCGAGGGGTTCGCCTTCGAGGACGTCACCTACCACCGTGGCGTGGACGTGCCAGCGGTCCGGGTGGCCTTCGACCGGCCGGCGGTGCGCAACGCCTTCCGGCCGGAGACGGTCGACGAACTCTACACGGCCCTCGATCACGCCCGCCGCCAGCCCAGTATCGGCTGTGTGTTGCTGACCGGTAACGGCCCCTCCCCGGAGGACGGCGGCTGGGCCTTCTGTTCGGGTGGCGACCAGTCAATCCGCGGCGAGTCCGGGTACGAGTACAGCGGCTCCGGGCAGGGCGAGGGAGCCACGAGCAGCCAGGACAACGGCGAACCCGCCGCCGAGGCGGGCCTGGGCCGACTGCACATCCTCGAGGTCCAGCGGCTCATCAGGTTCATGCCAAAGCCCGTCGTCTGCGTGGTGCCGGGGTGGGCGGCCGGCGGCGGCCACTCGCTGCACGTCGTCTGTGACCTCACCATCGCGGGCGACCGGGCCCGGTTCAAGCAGACCGACGCCGATGTCGGCTCCTTCGACGGTGGATTCGGCTCGGCGTATCTCGCCCGCCAGGTCGGCCAGAAACGGGCCCGCGAGATATTCTTCCTCGGCCGCGAGTACGACGCCGAGGAGGCAGTCGAGATGGGGATGGTCAACCACGCCGTCGAACACGACCGCCTCGAGGAGGTGGCCCTGGAGTGGGCCGACGAGATAACCCGCAAGTCACCGATGGCTATCCGCATGCTGAAATACGCGTTCAATCTCGCCGACGACGGGATGGTCGGCCAGCAGATGTTCGCCGGCGAGGCCACCCGTCTGGGCTACATGACCGACGAGGCCCAGGAGGGCCGGGACGCGTTCAACGAGAACAGAGAGCCCGAGTTCCGGGCGTTTCCCTGGCACTACTGACAAAGCAAAATCCTGGCGGATTTTCGCTCGTCAGTGTCACAGGATGCCAGTGTGTTCGGGCGACTCACGGCTCCCTGCTCGCGGGTCGCTGTGCTCCCCGCTCGCTCGTCGAGGGGTCCCTGCGGTCGCCCTCGCACCGGTCGCCGTTCGCGCCGCTCGTCACCGGACTGGCGTCCGGTTCCTCGCGGCCCTCCGCCCCCGTTCTATGTCGGGCCAGGCGTCCACGTACTTCTGTCCGTCAGTATCAACTGCAATCTCAAACGGCTCGTTGACCTCAACTCTCTCTGACTCGCGCGCGTGACGCCTACCCGTTGCGGTCCAGCGTGGCCGGGACCGAGACGATCTGACTGTCGGGCCAGGTATCGTCGAGAGGCAACTTGACAAAGGTTAAACCCGGCGAATAGAAAGAGACGGTATGAGCCAGAACCAGCAGCGAGACGCGAACAAGTGCGTCTCCTGTGGCATCAACATCGTCGGGATGAGCGCCGCCACGTTCGACTGTCCCGAGTGTGGCAACCGCATCCACCGCTGTGCAAAGTGTCGCAAACAGAGCACCCTCTACGAGTGCAACCAGTGCGGATTCCGGGGGCCGTAACGATGGGGAAGGTCGCAGCCAGCATCAAGATCATGCCGGAGAGCCCCGATATCGACCTCGACGACCTGCAGGAGCGCCTCGAACAGGCACTCCCCGAGGGTGCGAGGATAAACGGCTTCGAGCGCGAGGAGGTCGCCTTTGGCCTCACCGCCCTGCTCCCGACGGTCATCGTTCCCGACGAGAGCGGCGGCACCGAGGCCGTCGAGGACGCCTTCGACGAACTCGACGCCGTCCAGAGCGTCGAAGTCGAGAACGTCGGCCGCCTGTAGCCGCGACGCGCCCCGTCGGATTCCGGACGGGCACGCTCGCTTTGCTGTCTCCGTTCTCGCGAGTGCCCCCGCCGGTCGCGTCCCGACTTTCCCCGTGTGTCACAGCGTGGCAAGCGGCGTGTACCGACCGGTCAGTTCGCCCGGCACCGGGAACTGGCCGGCCTCGACCCACTCGCCGGACCGCCGGGCGAGCAGCGTTCCCCGGTGGGTGCCCGCGACTACCCTGCCGTCGACGCTGGTCAGTCCGGTGACCGTCTCGTC
>JAQCNG010000283.1 GCA_028275145.1 Halovenus sp.
AGCGTGCCGTTTGTAATACTGAGATTGTCACCGGTGATGTCGGTGAGGGTGTTACCCCCGCTCAGAGAGCCGCTGAGTTGGTTGACGGTCCCACCCGACGCGAGGTCGGCCGCGTCACCCCAGGCGACCGAGACGGTGTCGCCGTCGCCGATGTCTGTCGGGTCGATGCCGTCACCGCCCGTGAGGTCTGTGGCCCCACCGCTGCCGCCGGCCGCATTCAATTGTCCGTTGCTGATCGAGAGGTTGTTCCCCTCGATGTCCGTGAGTGTCGCGCCGCCACTGAGCGACCCCGAAATCGAGTCGACAGCACCCGACGCATCCAGGTCGGCACCGCCGCTCCAGTCCGTGACAGCACCCGACGTGTCGAGGTCAGCGGCACCGCTCCAGTCGGCGATAGCACCCGACGTGTCGAGGTCGGCCGCGCCGCTCCAGTCCGTGACAGCGCCCGACGTACCGAGGTCGGCCGCGCCGCTCCAGTCTGTGACAGCGCCCAACGTATCGAGGTCAGCGGCACCGCTCCAGTCCGTGACAGCGCCCGACGCGTTCAGGTCGCCAGCGTCGGCCCACGCAACCGAGAGTGTGTCGCCGTCACCGATGTTCGTGGGGTCAATGCCGTTGCCGCCGGTGAGACTGCCGATGCCACCACCGCCACCGGTGACGTTGCCGTCGGCATCGAGGTCGTTGGCATCCTCCCAGGTGACCGAGAGTTCGTCATCGTCACCGATGTTCGTCGGGTCGATACCGTCGCCGCCAGTGAGACTGCTGATGCCGCCGCCGCCGCCGCTCGTCACGTTGCCATCGGCGTCGAGGTCGTTGGCCTCGCTGAAGTCGTTTATTTGGCCGGTGCTCCCGAGGTTTGCCGAATCATCCCACGCGACTGAGAGTGTGTCGCCGTCGCCGATATCTGTCGGGTCGATGCCCTCGCCGCCCGTGAGACTGCCGACGAGGTCCGCGGTGACACTGCCCGAGGCGTCGAGGTCAGCCGCCGCGCTGAAATCAGTGATGTCACCGCTGGCGTCGAGGCTACTTGCGTCCCCCCACGCCGCCGAGAGTGTGTCGCCGTCACCGATGTTCGTGGGGTCAATGCCGTTGCCGCCGGTGAGACTGCTGATGCCACCGCCGCCACCGCCGCCGAGGGAGAACTCCTGTGACCAGGCGTTCCCGTCACCGAGATAGACCTCACCGGTCGTGGTGTCGAGGTACTTCGCGCCCTCGGTGGGGTCGTAGTCGTTGTCTCCCTCCGTCGGTCCCCCGTCGTCCCGGAGCTCGATGTCGACCTCGAAGGCCTCGAAGTTCTCGTTCAGCGGTTCGTGCCAGTTCTCCGTTCCCTCCCCAGGGACATTGTAGCCGTGATTCGGCGTCTCGACCATACCTCTCGTGCGTCTGGGCAATAGTTATAATTTGCCACATGTTTTCACGAGTGATAACTACCAGCGAGAACAGAAAGACACCGGTACCGGGACAATCGGAGAGTCCATTCGAGGACGCTACGGCGACACCACGGGTCCGGTCGCGCGCCACGCTGGTCATACTGTCGGCTGTAAGCCCATGGCACATTTCGGCACCCCGGGGTGCCGAATCGTTCCACGAAGTTACAGCCGACAGTATCAGTGGTCGGCGACCCTCTGGGTCACCCCCAGGTCGAGTCGGAGGCGGTTCTCGATTGTGACCGGCCGTTCTTCGAGTCCGGCGTCGCGCTCGCGCACGCGCCACGTGACTGCCGTGGCGAACAACCCGCTCTCGAAAGACATTAGTAGGCGTCCACCAGAGAAATTCATATGATTCGGACCCGCGTGCTCGGTCGACCCGTGACCGCTACCGGCGGGTCCGGCGACCGCCGGCGACCACGGCGGCCGGGCCGTTAGGCCCGACACTACCACTCTCCTCCGACCCCTTCGATGTTCGTCACCCCTCGGCCGACAGGGCCCGCGCTGGACACCCCGACGGCGGGCGCGACAATCCCGAACCGACTGCGAACACACCAACCACACACACCACACACATGACAGCATCAGAATCCACAGGGACCGACCGCGTCGCGCTCGCCTTCTCGGGCGGCCTCGACACGACGGTCTGTGTCCCACTGCTCGAAGACGAGTACGGCTACGACCAGGTAATCGGCGTCACAGTCGACGTCGGCCAACCCGAAGCGGAGTTCGCGGAGGCCCGCGAGACGGCCGAGGCCCTCGACGTCGAACACCACGTCGTCGACGCCCGCGCGGAGTTCGCCGACCTCTGTCTGCGCTCGGTGCAGGCAAACGCCACCTACCAGGGCTATCCACTGGGAACGGCACTCGCCCGGCCCATCATTGCCACCGCCATCAGGGAGGTCGCAGATGCTGAGGACTGTGTCGCGCTCGCACACGGCTGTACCGGAAAGGGCAACGACCAGTTGCGCTTCGAGGCGGTCTGGCGCGACACCGATTACGAGGTGGTCGCGCCGGTGCGGGAGCTCGGTCTCACCCGCGAGTGGGAGAACGACTACGCCGCCGAGCGTGGCCTCCCCGTCGAGGGCGGCGCGGCGGGCCGGTACAGCATCGACGCGAACCTCTGGAGTCGCTCCATCGAGGGCTCTGAACTGGAAGACCCCGCGACGGTTCCCGAGGACGACATCTACGAGTGGACCGCGAGCCCCGGCCGCGAGCCAGAACTGCTCGAACTCACCTTCGAGGACGGTGAACCGGTCGCGCTCGACGGCGACCCGATGGACCCGGTCGAACTCGTCGAGACGGTCAACGAGATTGCGGGCGCACACGGTGTCGGCCGCACAGACATGATGGAAGACCGGATGCTCGGGCTGAAAGTTCGTGAGAACTACGAACACCCGGCTGCAACGGTGCTCCTGACCGCCCACGAGGCGCTCGAACAGCTCGTGCTCACGTACGAGGAGCGGGCGTTCAAATCACAGGTCGACCAGCAGTGGGCACACAAGGCCTACCAGGGCCTCATCGACGCGCCCTTTGTCGAGGCGCTGGAGGCCTTTCTCGGCTCGACCCAGGAGCGTGTCACCGGAACCGTGACGGTGAAACTGGAGGGCGGAGGCTGTCGTCCGGTCGCGCGCGAGAGCGCCTACGCCGTCTACAGCGAGCGTGCTGCCTCGTTCAACGAGGAGGACGTCGGTGGCGGTATCACACAGGAGGACGCCACCGGTGTCGCAAAGTACCACGGCTTCCAGTCACGGCTCGCAAACAGCGCAATCGAGCGCGGGCGCGACCGGGATACGGAGTGACTGTCCGGGATGACCGACGACGACCAGAACACCGGCGGCGAGCACGACACCGGTTACGGCAGGACCGGACCGGCATCCGGCGAGAGCGTCGTGCGGCGCGAGCGGTTCACCGGCGGCCCGGCGCGGGAGTTTCTCTCGTCGCTGTCGGCCGACGAGCGCATCTTCGCCGCCGACCTCGCGGTCGACCGGGCACACGTGGTGATGCTCACCGAGCAGGACATCGTCGGGGACGAGGACGCGGCGACCATCCTCGCGGCGCTCGCCGACATCGAGGCGGCAGGCCACGGCGCGCTCCCGGCCGGCGAGGACGTCCACGAGGCAATCGAGACGGCGGTCGTCGAGCGGGTCGGGCCGGCCGGCGGCCGGATGCACACCGCCCGCTCGCGCAACGACGAGGTGGCGGCCTGCATCCGTTACCGCCTGCGGGAGGACCTGCTTGCCGCGCTGGAGACGGTCGTGGAGGCCCGCGAGCGCCTGCTCGCGAGCGCGAGCGAGGAGGTGGAGACGGTGATGCCGGGCTACACACATCTCCAGCCCGCACAGCCGACGACGGTTGCCCACTGGCTGTGCTCGTACGAGGGGGCGCTCGCCCGGGACGCCGGGCGACTGCTCGATGCCTACGACCGGGTCAACCGCTCGCCGCTCGGTGCGGCTGCCTTCGCCGGCACACCGTTCGACGTCGACCGCGAGCAGACGGCGGCGCTGCTCGGGTTCGACGGTCTCGTCGAGAACGCGACCGACGCCGTCTCGGCGCGGGACTTCCTCGTTGAGACCAGCGCCGGGGTGGCGGGGCTGGGTCTCACACTCTCCGGACTCGCCGAGGACAGCGTGCTCTTTGCCCACCGCGGCTATCTCGACCTGGCCGACGCCTACGCCTCGACGTCGAGCATCATGCCCCAGAAGAAGAACCCGGACACCCTGGAACTGGTCCGGGGACGGACCGGCGACGCGGTGGCGGGACTGTCGGGACTGCTGACGACGCTGAAAGGGCTCCCCCGGGCGTACAACCGGGACCTGCAGCGGGCCGGGCGCCACGCCTGGGAGGCTATCGACTCGGTCACCGCGTCGGCGGAGGTGGCGGTCGGCGCGGTGACGACCGCCGACTGGGACGAGGGGGCGCTGGCGAGCGCTGCCGGCGAGGGGTTCACCACCGCCACGGGCGTGGCCGACCTGCTGGCGCGGTCGGGGGTGCCCTTCCGGACGGCCCACGAGGTGGTGGCTCTGGCCGGCGAGGCCGACCAGCCCGACGCGGCGGCGCTGGAGGCGGCCGCCCGGGAGGTGCTCGGGGAATCGCTGTGGAGTCACGTCGACCGCGCGGCCGTCGAGCGCGCGCTCGACCCCGAACAGAGCGTCGCGTCGCGTGACTCCCGCGGCGGGCCCGCACCCGACGCCGTGGCGGCTCACCTCGACCGGGCCCGCGACGGACTGGCCGGGGACCGCGCCGCAATCGACGAGCGCCGGGAGACGCTGTCGACCGCCGCCCGACGCCTCGACCGGGAGGTGTCGCGCTATGTCTGACCCGGTGGCCCGCCGACTCCCGTCCCTGTGGCCGACTCCGCCGGGTCGCTCGGGGCCTGCTCTGCTCGCCGCTCGAACCCCACCACCACGGCCCGTCCGGGCCACAAAAAACACCACATAACTGATACGCGACGACGAAACGCCCCGTTGCCGGTGTCTCTGCGCCGAGAGAGCCATCTCAGTTTGTTACATTGTTCTGATAGTTTCGACGGATTTAAGCCATTCGGGGCGAAAACGGTGATACGATGTCAGACGACACACTCACAGCAGAGGACCCAATCACAGGCGAGGAAATCGACCTGCCGGCCGACATCGAGGTCGGCGAGATAATCGACAGTCCCATCAGCGGTGCCGAACTGGAGGTCATCTCGGTGGACCCGGTGACCCTGGAGGAGGCGCCCGAGCTGGAAGAGGACTGGGGGGAGTGATGACACTGCCGGACGAAAATCCTGGCGGATTTTCGCCCGTCAGTGTGAACTGGGTTGCC
>JAQCNG010000286.1 GCA_028275145.1 Halovenus sp.
GTATGAGTGGTGAGCCAGACGAGGAAGAACTCGAGCGGATACGCGAACAGAAACGAGAACAGCTAAAGGACAAGGCCCAGTCTCAGGACGAGGACACGATGGGGGCCCAGCGCCAGCAGGCCGAGGCACAGAAAAAGGCGATTCTCCGCCAGCACCTAACCGACGGGGCACGCAAGCGGCTCAACACGGTCAAGATGTCCAAACCGGAGGCCGGCGAGCAGGTCGAACAGCAGGTCGTCGCGCTGGCACAGAGCGGCCGCCTGCAGGACAAAATCGACGAGGAACAGATGAAGGAACTGCTCCAGGAGCTGACGCCGGACTCGAAGAGCTTCGACATCCGACGCCGGTGATGGACGTCGGCGTCCTCTACAGCGGCGGCAAGGACTCGACGCTCGCTGCGCTCTTTCTCTCCCGGTTCTGTGAGGTTTCCCTGCTTTGCTGTACGTTCGGGGTCACTACCGACTACGAGCACGCCCGGGAGGCCGCCGACGCGGTCGGACTGCCGGCCCGGCGGGTCGACCTCGACCCGGACGTGGCCCGGGAGGCCGCCGAGACAATCGTCGCAGACGGGTTCCCCCGCAACGGCATCCAGCAGGTCCACGAGCACGCCCTGACGGTGGCTGCGACCCTGGAGTACGACGGCATCGCCGACGGCACCCGCCGGGACGACCGCGTGCCGACGGTCGACCGGTCGCTCGCCCAGAGCATCGAGGACCGCCACGGCGTTGCCCACCTCGCCCCGCTCGCGGGCATCGGGCGGGCCGCTGTCGACACACTGGCCGCGGAATCACTCGCTGTCGAGACAGGCCCCTCCGAAACCGTCCCGAAGGGCGACTACGAGACTGAACTCCGTGCGCTCGTCGCCGCGGAGCACGGGTCCGACGTGGTCGCCGAACTGTTTCCCGACCACACCCAGTCGCGGGTTGTCGGCCGGCGGTGATCCCGGAACCCCTCCCGGCCGTGACGGGCCACACAGCCCTGGCGGTGAGCCACAGGAATTAAGCGCTACCGACCCCGAACAGAGATACTCAGATGGATTTCGAGACGTTGTTTCCCGGTAGTGTGACGGCGCTCCCGACGGCAAAGTACGTGTTCGCGGCCATTGTTGCCGTGTTGCTCGTCCTCGCGGTCGGACAGTGGTACGTGCTCGGCGGGCTGACAGAGCTGTATCTCGGCGTTCCGGTCTGGCTCTGGCTGCAACTGGCGATTGTCGTGGCGATGCTCGCCCTGGCGTGGGTCGCGATGGGCGTCTGGACCGCGGCGAACAACGATAACTCGCCTACCACCGACGACGGGAGCACGGAATGGTAGCCACAGTCGCACAACTGGTGTTCGGGGCGTATCTGGTGGGCGTGTTGCTCATCGGTGTCTACGCCTCGCGGTTCACCGAGCACACGCCGACAGACTTCTACGTCGCAAACCGGAGTGTGGGGACGGTGGTGCTCGCGCTGACGCTCGCGGCGACAGTGCTGAGCGCGTTCACCGTCTTCGGTATCGGCGCGGACACGTCGGGGGGCGGCCTCGGGACGTTCTCGTTTCTGGCGATTGCGGCGGTGTTCTACACGCTCTTTTTTGCGACTGTCGGGGTCGCCCTGGCCGAGATTGGCCGGGAGCGTGACATCGTCACCCCCTCGGAGTACATCCGCGAGCGCTACGACAGTCCGCTCGTCGGGGCGGTGTATCTCGGCGTGACCGGTCTCTTTATGACCGCACTGGTCGCCGGTCAGCTCATCGGGGGTGGGGTGGCGCTCGACGTGTTGCTGGATATCCCGTTCCGCCCGGCGGTGTTGCTGATGGCAGGGTTCATGCTGGTGTACATCCACATCGCGGGCTACCGGGGAGTCATCTGGTCCGACGCCGTCCAGTCGACGGTGCTTTTCGGTGTACTGGCTGCTGTGGTCGGCTACGTAGTGTTCTCGCTGGACAGCACCGACATCGCACAGGACGCCGTCACCGAGACGGAGGGTCTGTTCGACCTCGCCGGCCCGGCCGACGTCTGGTCGCCACTGTTCGTCATCACCATCGCTATTGCCTTTGCCTTCGGTGTCCCGGGCTACCCCCACAACATCCAGCGGTACTTCTCGGCCTCCGACCCGGACGTGATGCGCAAGTCCGGGTTCCTGTTTGCGGTCGTGGCCATCCCGATCTACCTGTTCGGCGCGCTGCTGGGTGTCTGGTCTGTCGGCATCATCCCGGAACCGGAGAACGTCGATTACGTGATCCCGCTGGTGGTGCAGGAACTGCTCAACCCGGTCGTGTTCGGGGTGGTGATGGCCGGCGCAATCGCGGCCATCATGTCGACCGCCGATTCGGTCGCACTCACGATGAGTTCGATGCTGAGTCGCGACATCTACCGTGAGTTCCTCAACCCCGAGGCCACCGAGCGCCAGCAGGTGCGTGTCACACAGCTCCTGCTGGTCGTGCTCGTCGCGCTCGCGGTCGGACTGGCGCTGTTGCAACCTGCCGGCATCTTCAATCTCGTTGCCTTCGCCGTGGTTGGCTTCGCGACCACCTCCGCTCCGGTGTTTCTCGGTGTCTACTGGGAGCGGGGTACCGCCGCGGGGGCAACCGCCTCGCTGGTGCTTGGCCCCGGCGTCACCATCCTCCTGTTTCTGGACGTCATCCCCGGGTCGCTGACCGGCGGCGCACACTACGGGTTCGTCGGTGTCGTCATCGCCTACGGCGTCTTTGTCGCGGTCAGCCTCGCCACCAGCACACCGGCCGAGGACGCCGTTGGCGACCACTCCCGGCGCTTCTGGAACCGGGCCGACTGATACGGTCGTGCGTGATTACTTTCAGCACTGGGCGGCGATCTCGATCGGTTCACAGGCCGAAACGCCCAGTCAGTCCTCGGCGGGGCCGGTTTCGATCGGGGCACGGATGGTGTTGCCCCACTCGGTCCAGGAGCCGTCGTAGTTCTCGACGTCGCTGAAGCCCAGCAGTTCGTGGAGCGCGAACCAGGCAATCGAGGAGCGCTCGCCGACACGGCAGTAGGTGACGACCGACTGGTCCTCGGTGACACCGGAGTCGGCGTACAGCTCCTCCAGGTCCGCGGAGCTTTTGAACCGGCCGTCGTCCTGCAGCACAGTCGTCGTCGGAACGCTCTTTGCGCCGGGGATGTGGCCGCCGCGCTGGGCAGTCTCCTGCAGGCCCTCGGGCGCGATTATCTCGCCTTTGAACTCCGCGGGACTGCGCACGTCGACCAGCGGGATACCGCTCTCGATGGCCTGCTCGACGTCGTCGCGGTAGGCACGAATCCCCTCGAAGGGCCCGCCCGCCTCGTACGCCACCGCCCCGAACGAGGGCTCGTCGGTGGTCAGTTCGTAGTCGTTCTCGACCCAGTAGGGTTTCCCACCGTCGAGCACGCGCACGTCGTCGTGACCGAAGTACTTGTACTCCCAGTAGGCAAACAGCGCAAACCAGTTGGGGACGCGTCCTCCCCCGTAGAGGACGACCGTATCCCCGTCCGAGATGCCGTGCTCACCGTTCAGGTCGGCGAACTCGTCCTTGTCGAGGATGTCACGCGTCGTCCCGTCGCTCAGGTCCTCCTCCCAGTGGAAAAACTGCGCCCCCGGGATGTGCCCCTCCTCGTAGGGGGTGTACTCCGAGTCCGACGTCACCGTCGGATTGTTTACCTCCAGCAGGCGATACCCCGAGCTCTCGTCCTGAAACTCGCCGAGATGGTCCTCGACCCAGTCGGCCGACACCAGTACGTCGTTGGCGTATGAACGTTCGGTCATACGTACTGCGGTAGGTGCCGGGTACACTTGGCCGTAACGACCGGTTCGGTCCTTACCGACGTCTGTGACGCACCGTCCGACGATACCCCGGCTCTCACAGCCCATAACCGCACGACGTCGTCCGACCGGTGAGGCCAGACCCCCCCGACCGGACGACCACCCGGGTCGTAGATAGCAGCAAATATTGCACGTACTCGGGGGTACAAAAGACATCCGCCCGGCGGTCCGGGGTCGCCTCCCCCTCTGTGCCGCCGTCGGCGACGGTTCGCCCCGGCGTCGGGTCTCGTGGCTGGACGGGCCCGACAGCGATAAGTTGCTCTGTACCTCATCACCGAGTATGAGTCTGCAGTCGCCGCTGTCCTCGGACCACCAGCTCGCCCGGCTCCTCCAGATCGGGGTCGTGCTGGAGGAGGTGGTCGAGGCGCGGGCGGCGAAACACGCCAGCGAGTTCGACGACATCGACAGCGAGGTTCGCGGGCTGCTCGAGGAGGCATCCGCCGAGTCCGAGCGCCACCGCGAACGTCTGGAGACACTCGTCGACGAACTCGACGCCGAGACAATCGGGTTCGAGCAGATACAGCAACTCGTCGAACAGCAGTACGGGGCAGACGAGGACTTCGACGGTGTGTTGTACGACCAGCTGTGCAACGAGGAGACCGCCTACAAGTTCTACGACGACCTCGTCGCGGCCATCGAGGGGTCTGACGTGAGCTTCAGCGTCGACCGGGACCACCTGCTCGGGGTGTTGCGCGAGATTCGCGCCGAGGAGGAGGCGGGTGTCGAGGAGGTCACGGAGCTGATGGAGCGGGAGCAACTATGAACACGGCAGACCAGTACCTGAAGGCCATCTACGTAGTACAGCAACTCGAGGACGGACCGGCGTCGACGGGGGCCGTCGCGGACTGTCTCGACGTGAGTCCGGCGAGCGCGAACGAGATGATCGGCAAACTCGAGAGCGAGGACCTGTGCAATCACGAGAAGTACAAGGGTGTCGACCTGACCGAGGAGGGTATCGTCCGGGCACGGGACGCGCTCCAGCACTACTGCATCATCGAGCGGTTCCTGCTCGAGGTGCTCGAGGTCGACGAGTTCCGGGCGGAGGCCCAGCAACTGGAGCCGGTCATCGACGAGACAGTCGCCGAGCGACTCGACACCATCATCGACCGTGCGCCCCAGTGCCCGGACTGTTTCGACCACGAGGCGGACGTCTGTGGCCTGCTGGTCAACCAACACGACGCCGTCGACGCCGACTGACACGGCCGCTCTGTGGCTGACTCTCCCCGTTCGAGGGGCGGTGGGATGTCGAAGGGTACAAACACGGCACAGTCCTACCGCACAGGTATGTCTCAGCAGAGTGGCGGTGACGCGGATTCCACGTTGCCGATTGTCTACAATCTCGCTTCCGACTGCACGCTCGACGATGTCGAAGACGGCGAGCGGTACCGGGCGACTGTCAACGGTGTCGTCGACTACGGCATCTTCGTGGACCTCTCGGCGACTGTCTCAGGGCTGGTCCACACGTCGAATCTCGTCGGGAGCCACGAGGTGGGTGACACGCTCGTGGTCGAACTCGACGAGGTGCGCCCGGACGGCGACGTCGGCTTTCAGGAGCGACAGCTCGACGCCTACGAGACGCGCCGGGTCGGTCCGGGGAGCCGTGTGACCGCCGCCGAGCTCGAGGCGTTCGCCGGCGAGTCGGTCCACGTCGAGGGGCGGGTCGTGCAGGTCAACCAGACCGGCGGCCCGACAATCTTCCAGGTGCGCGCCGAGGGGGGTGTGCTCCCCTGTGCGGCCTTCGAGGAGGCGGGGGTCCGGGCGTTCCCCGAGGTGGAACGCGACGACATCGTCCGGGCCACCGGAACCGTCGAGTCACGCAACGACCACCCGCAACTCGAGGTGGAGACCCTCACCGTTCTGACCGGCGAGTCAGCCGACCGGGTCCACGAGCGCCTGCGCGAGGACCGTGCGGCACTGGTCGACCCCGCGGATATCGACCCGCTCGTGGAGTGGGACGTGCTCGACGCGCTGTCCGGTGACCTCGCCGACGTGGCCCGGCAGGTCTGTGGCGCCCTGCTCGACGGCCGGCCGGTCCGGATGCGCCACCACGCCGACGGTGACGGTCTGTGTGCGAGCGTTCCGCTGCAGTACGCACTTGAGCGGTTCGTCGCCGAGACGTGGCTCGACCCCGACTCCGGGGAGCATCTGCTCAAGCGCCTGCCGAGCAAGGCGCCCTACTACGAACTCGAGGACGTCACGCGTGACCTGAACTACGCGCTGGAGAACCAGGCCCGCCACGGGCAGAAACTCCCGCTGTTTCTGATGCTCGACAACGGCTCCACCGAGGAGGACACGCCGGCGTACCGCCACCTCGCCCACTACGACGTCCCGATTCTCGTCGTCGACCACCACCATCCCGACCCCGAGGCGGTGGCGGGGCTGGTCGACGCTCACGTCAACCCGTACCTCTACGACGAGGACTACCGCCTGACGACGGGCATGATGTGTGTCGAGGTGGCCCGGATGATAGCCCCGGAGATCACCGACGACCTGCGTCACGTCCCCGCGGTGGCGGGCCTGTCGGACCGGTCGGAGGCCGACGCGATGGCCGGCTATCTCGACCTCGCGGGCGAGGCGGGTTACGACCGGGCAGAGCTGAAATCCGTCGGCGAGGCGCTCGACTACGCCACCCACTGGCTGCGCTACAGCGACGGCCGCGAGTTCGTCTACGACGTGCTGGGTGTCAACTGCGACGACCGCGCCCGTCACGAGGAACTCGTCGAACTGCTCGCCGACCGGGCCGACGAGGACGTCTCCCGCCAACTCGACGGCGCACTCGAACACGTCACCCACGAGCAACTCGACAACGACGCACAGCTGTTCCGTCTCGACGTCGAGAACCACGCAAAGCGCTTTACCTACCCCGCGCCCGGCAAGACAACCGGTGCTGTTCACGACCGGAAGGTCGAGGAGACCGGCGACCCCGTCATCACCATCGGCTACGGCCCGGACTTCGCCGTGTTGCGCTCCGACGGGGTCCGTCTGGACATCCCCGAGATGGTCGAGCAGTTGCGAGCGGAGTTCCCGGGTGCGGGCGTCAGCGGCGGCGGCCACCTCGTCGTCGGCTCGATTCGTTTCGTCCCCGGACGCCGTCAGGCGGTTGTCGACGCCCTGGTCGAGAAGATGGCCGACGCCGAACTCGACGAGGCACTCGGCAGCGCGACGACCCTTCCCGACGGGGTGTAGCGCTCTCCGTGGGGACTGTCCCGCCTCCGGCCTCTCTGTCACGGTCAGCGGTTTCGCCAGAGAGATGTGGCTGCGCCGACGACCGGTGGATATGGAAGTCTGCGTGTTCGGTGCCGGGAGTCTGGGGAGTCTCGTCGGCGGCCTGCTCGCCGAGGACCACGACGTGCATCTGGTCGGCCGCGAACCACACGTGGGGGCAGTGCGCGAGAGCGGACTGCAACTCACGGGGGCGTTCGACCGCCGGGTCCACCCGACTGCCTCGACGGAGCCGCCCGCGGCGTCGGAGCTCGCCATCGTGACGGTCAAGAGTTTCGACACGGAGGCGGCAGCACGGGCACTCGACGGCGTGTCGGTCGACACCGTGCTCTCCCTGCAAAACGGGATGGGCAACGAGGAACTGCTCGCGGCCCACCTCCCGGCAGCGGTGCTCGCGGGCACCACCACCTACGGCGCACGCCTGGCCGACCCGGGGGTCGTCGAGTGTACCGGCACCGGCGAGGTGACCCTGGGACCGTGGGACGGTGGGATGTCGACGGCCGCCGACCGCGCGGGGGAGACCCTCGCGACGGCGCTCTCGACGACTGTCGCCGCCGATATGCCCCGGCGACTCTGGGAGAAACTCGCGGTGAACGCCGGTATCAACGCGGTGACAGCGCTGGCGCGCGTGCCGAACGGTGACCTCGTCGACGGGCCGGCCGGCGAGGTTGCCCGGAACGCGGCCCGCGAAACCGTGGCGGTGGCCGCGAGCGCCGGGGTCGACATCCCGGACGCGCCACAGCGGACGGTCGGGGTCGCGGAGGCGACTGCGGCGAACACCTCCTCGATGCACCAGGACCTGCTGGCCGGCGGTCGCACCGAAATCGACGCTATCAACGGCTACGTGCTCGAGCAGGCCGACAGTCCGGTGCCGGTAAACGCCACGCTCACTGCCCTCGTCCGGGCCTGGGAGCGCGACCAGGGTGTCCGCTGACGGCCAGCGAGGGCCAGACGCCGACGAACCCTGTGCCTGTCTGGTCACCCACCGGAGACGGTCAGGCGCGGGCGCGGTGTCGAGCCCGGACTGCCGCACCGTCGGTCGTGACGATCACCGGTCACGGTGAGGGCGTGCCGAGACGCCGGTACTAAATCCCCTCGCACCGGAGAACGGGGCAATGAGCACTGATACCGCCATCACAATGTCGCCGATGTCGCGGTACGCCATCCTGGGCTGTGGGAGTGTCGGGCACGCCGTCGCGGAGGAACTGGCCGCGGAGGAAAAGGAGGTGGTCATCATCGACCACGACCAGGGCCGGGTCGACGCGTTGCGCGATCAGGACCTCGACGCCCGCCGGTACGACATCAGGGACAGCGAGGTGGCAGAGACGCTCGACGATTTCGACGTCGTGTTGATCCTCTCCTCGGACGTCGAGGCGAACGCGACGGCCGTCGAGAACCTCCGCGACCGGGGAGCAGACCACTTCGTCGTCGCCCGCGCGTCGGACCCGGTTTCCGGTGACCAGCTCGCGGAGGCCGGTGCGGACGTGGTGATAAACCCCTCGTCGGTCATCGCGGACTCTGCGCTGCGCGCGCTGGCGTCCGGCGAACTCGAACACCGGGCGCGCCAACTCGCGGAGGTCATCGACGGCACCGCCGAGCGGATGGCGATCCGCATCCACCGGGGTCCGGACCCCGACTCCGTTGCGAGTGCGGTGGCGCTGCAGGCGATTGCCGACTCGCGTGACGTCGCGGCCGATATCGTCTACGGCGGCGAGATTGGCCACAAGGAGGACCGCGCGTTCGTCAATCTGCTGGGCATCGAACTCGTCCACGACGGGGCCGCGGCGGAAAACGACGTCCAGTACGATACGACCGCGGTGATCGCACAGCAGAAAAGCGTCGAAACCGAGCGCGAGGCGGGCGCCGACATCATCATCGACCACTACGAGCACGAACACGACCACGACGCCGCGTTCACCGACATCCGGCCGAACCTCTCCTCGACGTCGACGATTCTGACGAAGTACATCCAGGAACTCGATATCACGCCGGAGGCGAGCGTGGCGACCGCGTTGCTGTACGGCATCCGCGCCGAGACGATGGAGTTCAAGCGCGACACGACGCCGGCGGACCTGACGGCGGCGGCGTACCTGTACCCGTTTGCCGACCACGACACGCTCGAACAGGTGGAGTCACCGTCGATGTCCGCCGAGACACTCGACGTGCTCGCGGAGGCCATCCGTAACCGCGAGGTGGAGGGGTCCCATCTCGTCTCGAACGCCGGGTTCATCCGCGACCAGGACGCCCTCTCACAGGCCGCCCAGCACCTGCTCAACCTGGAGGGTGTCTCCACGACGGCAGTGTTCGCCCTCGCCGACGGTGTCATCCACCTGACGGCACGCTCGAAGGACATCCGCCTGGACATCGGACGGGTGCTCGAGGAGGCCTTCGAGGACACCGGCGAGGTGGCGGGACACTCCACGGAGGCGACGGCCGAGGTGCCGCTTGGCATCTTCACCGGCATCGACGTCAGCGAGGACAACCGCGAGACGCTGCTGGACCTGACCGAGGACGCGGTAACGGCGAAACTGTTCGAGGCGATGGGTGTCGAGAGCAGCAGTTCCAACGGAGGCTAACCCTTGGTCAGGCGACCGTCTCGCCCTCCTCTTTCTGTTCCTGGATGCGCTCGACGATGTCGCTGACGATGACGATGTCGCCGACGGCCTGCACCCATCGGTAGGGGACGATGACGCCCCGGGAGGTGGTCAACTCGTCGGCGAACATCTCCCTGTTGAGTTCGTGCAGCGCCAGTCCCGTGACCTCCTGCGTGTCGAGGTCGAGACGCAGGTCCTCGATCTCACCGAGAAAGACCCCGGTGTTCGTGTACACCTCGCGGCCGACCAGACTGGTTATCTCCTGTGGCACCGATTTCTGTCCCATACCGGGCACTGGCGGGGAACCCTCTTAAAATCTTGCGCTCGACTGCGGCCGTCACCGCAACACTCATTCACATCCGCTCGGACCTACGGGTATGCCGTCGTCGGTCGTCCACCTGGCCTTTGCCGGAGTCGTCGCCGCCGCGTTGCTCGGAACGACGTTCGACCGGCGAGCACTTGCGGTGGTGCTCGTCGCGGTTGCCATCCCCGACCTGGACTCGTTTATCCTGTTTTCCGATGCCGGCCACCGGACAGTGCTGCACAACCTCTGGGTGGCCGTTGTTCCGGCGACACTCCTGTTTGTCGACCTGCGGGTCCGCGAGGAGTCGTTCGTCCGCGGGCGCTGGGGGGCACGCGGTGTGCGCATCGCGTGGGTCGCCGTGGTCTGTTATCTGGTCGCCCACCTCGCGCTCGACGCCGCCGACGGCTACGTCAACCTCCTCTGGCCGCTCCACGACCAGTTCTACACGCTCGACGGCAGCATCGAACTGTCGAACGAGCGCGGCATCGTCAACACGTTCAGCGACGGCGGAGTCCCGTTGCTCGATGCCCGGGGCACGAGCAGCGAACAGCAGATCACGACCGGCATCGACCCCGGGGACGGCAACACCGAACGGGTCTTTCCGGTCATCCGCGCGGGGTGGCAACTGGTCGTACTCGTCGGCGGAACCGTCGTCACGGCAATGCGACTGGCGCTCGACGACCCCGTCGAGTCGTAGTCCGGGTGTGTACTGTAACGGACGGCGGTTCTCCCGGGGTCGCTGCGACGGGACGACGGGCTAGAGAATCTCGTCGGCGTCGAGGCGCTCGCCCTCGACTGTCCCGCGGGCCGTGACCTCCTCGCCGAGTCTGAGACTGGCGCCGGTTTCGACTGGCATCGTCTCCGTGCCGTCGTCGAGCACAACCGGTTCGCCGGTCTGGACGACCGTGCCGGTGAACTCGACGCGTTCGCCCCCGTTGTCTGCGGTCGTGGCTGTCTCGTCCGTGTCCGGGGACTCGCCGTCGGCGAACGCGTCGAGTCCGGTCGCGCCGCCGTCCGAGACTGCGTCCTCACCGGCGTCCCCGGTCGCGGTCGACCCGCCGGGGTCCCTCTCTGTCTCCGTTCCCGAGTCGACAGTTGCGTCCTCGAGTACGGTGACCGTCGAGCGCCACCCGGCGGAGGCCTCCCGGTCGTCCTGCCAGCCGTCCTGTATCTCTGCGTTCGCGACGAGCACCTCGTCGCCCGGCGCGATGTCCCGGTCGGCCTTCTCGCCCCACAGCGCCACCCGGATGTCGCCGGTGTCGTCCTGCAGGCGGACGTTGCGGACCTGCCCCTCGGAGCCGTCGTCGCGCTCGAAGGTCCGCAGCGAGTCGGTCGACCGCACCACGCCCGCGATGTCGGCTGTCTGGTCCAGTTCCACCCGCTCGATGGCGGTCGTCTCGGGGTCGTAGTCGACGGACCCGTCGACCTCGTCGATTCGGCCGCGGTCGCCGACGTGGAGTTCGATGTCACCCTCGCGCTCGCGGACGTACCCGTCGACAATCTCCACGGTCGCCCCCTCGTCCAGTTCCGTCGCCCGGGGTGCGCGCTCGTCCCAGAGGGTGACACGGACGCGGCCAGTCTCGTCACCGAGTGTCAGATTCGCCACCTGCCCCTCGGAGCCGTCGTCGCGCTGGAACGTCCGCACGTCGTCGGTACCGAGCACCAGTCCCCGGAGTGTCACGTCGGACTGGCCCATGGTGAGCGCCTCGACTGTCGCCTCGTCGCCGGGTGTCACGTCGATCTCGGCGTCGGCGGGTTCGGCGTCGCTGACGCTGACCTCCAGTCCACTGTAGCCGTCCGCTGGGGTCCCGCCGACCCGGATAACCTCCCCCTCGACGAGTTCCTTTTTTGCGGCCTCTGCCCGGCCGTCCCAGAACGCGAGACGGACGCTGCCGGTTTCGTCGGCGACGTCGACGTTGAGCACGCGCCCCTCCCCCTCGTCGCGCTCGAAGGTCCGCACGTCCCCGACAGAGACCACCTTCGCGACGAACTGCACCTCGTCCATCCCCGTCTCGATATCCGAGATTGTCTCGACCGTTCCGTCCGAGAGCTCGTGCGCGACGATCATCGCCGCCGTCTCCTCGTCCGCGAGTCCGTCCATCTGCTCGACTTTCTGCTCGACGGCGGCGCGGAACTTCTCCTCCGGCACGTCGGCCTCGATGTCCGCGTAGATATCCTCTATCGCTCCCATCACTGTCTGAATGGGACGGCTGGATGGCGCTTAAACGTTGCCGTTGCCTCTCCGGGCCCGCCGCTCGCGTGCTGTCTCTGCTCCATTACCACTGGCTGGTGCGTCCCCGGATATAAGCCTCCGGACACAGCTGCGTCGGCTCGTTGTCGCCGCGGCTCCGGCGTCCAGTCACGAGCAACGGGGGTTCTACTGGCGGGCGAAAATCCCCACGGAGTTTCATCCGTCAGTATCAGAACTCGGAGAGCGAGCGCTGGCCCCGCCGGTCCTCGCGCTCGAAGTCGGAGAGTGCGGCCTGGCCCTGCTCGGCGAGCACGTCGCGGGAGGTCTGCCAGGAGGTGCGGGCACAGTCGGGCAGGCGGTTCTGCTCGCCGACGAACTCGTGGAGAAACTCGCGGGTGGTCGGGTCACCGGGGTAGCCACTGCCGACGTCGCCGTACGTCGCAGCCAGGTCGGCTACGTGTGCGTCGCGGGTAACCTTCGCCAGGATGCTCGCGGCGGCCACCACCGGGTACGTCTCGTCGGCCGCGTGCTCGGCCCGCAGGTCCAGTGAACCGTCCAGTTGCTTGCCCACCCGGCGCTCGAATCTGACCGCGTTCGTGTCCGCCGCGTCGAGGTAGGCTGTCACCCCGTGTTCGTCCCCTCGCTGGTCGGTCTCACCAGCGAGTCCGTCCGCGTCGGTCGGTTGGGGGTCTGTCTGGTCTGACGACCCGTTACCGCTCACGGCGGCGAGTGCGTCGGCGTGAGCGGTGACGGTCAGCCCGTTCATATCGGTGTCGGGGTCGTCGATGCGCTCGACGGGCACCTCCACGACGGCCGTCGCCGTGGCACGGTCGCGGATTGCCTCTGCGAGCGTCTCCCGGCGGGAGGCGCCCAGTTTCTTCGAATCCGCCACCCCGTCCGGGAGCGCCCCGGGGTCGACCCGTACCGCGGCGGCGAACATCGAACCGAGCACTGGCCCCTTGCCGGCCTCGTCTGTACCCACGTGCACAGTTGTCATGCCGGCTGAGCCGGTGATAAACGTGTCGCGTCGGCCCTGTGCGCACGGACGAGCGCGACCCCGTGTCCGCGTGGACTACAGCGTGCGTACTCCAGCCTCGCGTGGGGATGCGGAGAACGGCAGGTGGACTCGCGTTCGAGTGACGGCGCGGAGGATGTCATTCCCGGGCGTCGGCGGCGCGTGCTCGTTCGAGGATGGTCTCGGCCTGAGCAACGAGTGGTGCGTCGATCATCTCTCCGTCGACGGTAAACACGCCCCGGCCGTCGGCCTGGGCCTCGTCGCTGGCCGCCAGGACGCGCTCGGCCCAGTCGATATCCTCGGGGTCGGGGGTAAACGCCTCGTTGATGACCGCCACCTGCGCGGGGTGGATGGCCATCTTGCCACCGAATCCGATATCGCGGGCGACGCGGGCGTCCGCGGCGAGGCCCTCGGTGTCCTCGAAGTCGGTGTAGAGCGTGTCGATGGCGTCGACGCCGGCGCGGGCGGCCGCCAGCACCACCCGCTCGCGGGCGTAGAGTATCTCGGTCCCCTCGGCGGTCCGGGCGAAGCCAACGGCGGCCGAGAGGTCCTCGGCACCGAGCAACACGCCGTCGGTCGCCTCGACGGCCGCGATGGCGGGGGCGTCGAGCACGCCGCCCGGCGTCTCCAGCAGCGCGAGCACCGGCACGTCGAGTCCGTGCTCGGCGAGTGCGTCGTCCAGCGCACGCACCTGCTCTGCGTTTTCCACCTTCGGGAGCATCACGCTGTCCGGTGGGGCTGTGAGCGCCTTCAGGTCGTCGCGGCCGCCGGCGCCCAGTGGGTTGACGCGCACACAGACCTCGGTGTCGGCTCCGACATCGGCAACAGCCCCAGCGACAGTCTCGCGGGCCTGGTCCTTCCGGGCCGGAACAACGGCGTCCTCGAGGTCGAAGACGATAGTGTCCGCCCCGGCGTCGGGTGCCTTCCGCAACAGGCCGGGCTTGTCACCCGGTGAGAACAACACACTTCTGCGGGC
>JAQCNG010000291.1 GCA_028275145.1 Halovenus sp.
GTGGACTGCTCCCCGAGTCGCCGCACCTCGCCGTTGACCAGCACCCGCGAGGTCGACTCTTTCATCTCCGGTTCGGCCGGCACGTCGAGCAACACCGTCGTCGGGTCGACCCCGGCCTCATCGGCGACTGCCGCCTCCATCTCCCGGCGTTGTTCGGGGTCGGCACCCAGCACCTCCCCGGGGACGGCGTCGAACTCCGCCCAGACCGCCCGCTTCAGCAGGTCCCGCTCGTCGAGTCGCCTGGCTATCTCCTCGGTCAGCACACAGTCACGCAGCGTCTGGTGGAAGGCGTAGTCGTCCATCCGCCGGACTGTCTCCGGGTCGACCTTGCTGGCCTCGATGACCCGCTCGGCACCTCTGCGGAGCATCGCCTTCGAGATCCGGGCCACGTGGTGCCGGTAGACGGTCGGGTTCATCAGCGCTCGCGCGAGCAACAGGCTCTCGGCGGACTGGACGTTCCCCTCGTCGAGCACGAGCTCCCCCCCGACGAAGCGCAGTTCCCGTACGAGTCGCTCGTGGTCGATTGCCCCGTACGGGACGCCGGTGTGGTGGGCGTCCCGCACCAGATAGTCCATCCGGTCGACGTCGAGCTCGCCCGAGACGAGCTGTCCGAGTTCACCGTCGCCGGCGACGAGTCCCGCGATGCGGTCGGGGTCGAGCCCGTGACGCTGTAGCGTCTCCGCGACAGCGCCGCTGTTTACCAGGTCGCCGACCTCGTCGTGGTACTTGCCGGTGTGGCGGTACAGCACCGCCTCGATGTTGTGGCTGTACGGTGCGTGCCCGATATCGTGCAACAGCGCAGCGGCTCTCACCCGCTCGGCCTGTGTGCCCTCGATGGAGAGATGCGAGAGCGCCCGGTCCGCGAGGTGGTAGACGCCGAGGCTGTGCTCGAAGCGGGTGTGATTCGCCGACGGGTACACCAGCCCGACCGTACCGAGCTGGCTGATGCGCCGGAGCCGCTGGACGGGCGGCGTGTCCAGCAGTGCCTCGGCGACGCCCGTGACCTCGATGTGGTCGTGGACGCTGTCCTTTATCGTGGCCATGCACCGATGTTGGCGCGTCCAGATAAAAAGAGTCCCGGGCCAGCACGGGACAGACGGGCCGAGAGGGTGGCTGTCCCCGGAGATACTAGAAACGCGCGGTGACACCGGCGCAGGCGCGGTTGTGCACCCGCGGGGTTCTCGTACTGTCGGCTGCAAGCCCACGGCATATCTCGGCACCCCGGGGTGCCGAACCGCTCCACGAAGTTACAGCCGACAGTATCACCCGCCCCAGAAGTTGTCCCGACTGCCCAGGCGGGGGTCGTCCTCGTCCCCGTTCCCGTTCCCGCTCTCGTCGTCCCCACTCTCCGCTGCTCCCTCGGCGGTCGTCTCGCCCATCCCGTCGTCCTCCGGGTCCGGGAGGCGTTCGAGTTCCTTTCCCCGGGCGTGGTTCGAGTGGACCTTCGTGACCTCGATCCGGGCACGCGCCGGCGGCAGGAGTCCGTCGACCATGATGATGAAGTTGTCCTCGGTTCGACCGACGCCAGCACCGCTCTCGTGGATGTCCTCCACCTCGATGACCACCTCCTCGCCGGGTTTGACCGGCTGTGATTTCAGGTCCTCGATCGGCTGATTGTAGTGGTTGCACCACTCGGCACCACCCCGGTCGCCGTAGTGCTGACAGCCCATCCCCGTTATTCGCTCGGAGAAACTTGGACACTCGTCGGCGAGTGGACAGTCGGCCATGGGAGGATTACTCCGGGCGAGAATTAAACGCTTACGGAGAGTCGAGCGACCACCGTCTCGGACCGACCAGCCGTCGGCGGATATCGTTTCTTCGAGGGAAAACAGTCCGCGGAGGGCAGTCGTCAGTTCCCGTCGAGGGTCGCTGCCGGGGCGTCGCCGAACGCCGAGAGTGCGTCCCGCTCCAGGGGGTGCAGGTCGCCGGGTATCACCAGCAGGTGCAGCGGCGGTCCAAACGATTCGTCGGCGAGTGTCGACAGCTCGTCGGCCCGGACCAGCGGGTCGTCGCTGCCCGCCCGTGCGACCACGACACCCGCACAGTCGAGGTGGTCGGCGAGCAACGCTGTGGCGACGTCACCGGTCATCAGGCGGTCCTCGGCGGCGTGAATGTCCAGATACACCAGCGTGTGTCGCCCCCGCTCCCGGTTCGCCTCGACGGTATCGAGCACGCTGTCGGGCACGCCACCGTGGGTTTCGGGAAACGGGAGTGTGGTGGCCGTTCCGAAGCGGTAGTTCTGGAGCCCGGTGAGCGAACTCGCCGCGGTCTGTGCGGTTGTTCCGTGGACGACCCGCGTCTCGATACCCCGGTCGTGTGCGCGCAGGCGCAGGTCGACGTGGGTGGTCGACACCATCGGGTCACCACCGACGAGAAAGGCGACCCGTCCGGTGTCCGCTGCCGCGAGAACCGGTTCGGGGTCCTGTTCGACACCCGCACGGTCCCGGGGCTCGATATCTATGCCGTGTGTGGACTCCAGGTCGGCGAGACTCGCCCCGGCCAGACGACTCGTGTACTGTTCTGCAAAGGCCCGGTCTGCCCTCTCGAGTTCGTCGCGTCCCCGCACCGTGATGGAGCGCTCGTCGTAGAGACCGAGTCCGACGAAACTGAGCATACAACTGTTCGGACTGGCACCGGGTTAAAACTCGTGCTGTGGGCGGCGGCCTCCGGAACTGTTGTTCGTGGCGTTGCTACTCACGAACCTCTGTCCGACAGTATCAGTTGCCCGGTTCACCCACCGACTCGCCAACTTCGTCGGGACCATCGCCCTCGCCGGCGGCCTGCATCGCCGCGACGAAAGCGGGCGAGGGGGCGTCCTCGGGGCCAAAGTTTGGGTTGAACAACTGGAGTGCGGTGTGAATCGTCTCCCAGTCGTCGGCCTCGGCGGCGTCCCGGAGGCTGTTGGTCGGTGGTGCGAGCAACTGCGAGACGATTGCGTCGGCCATCGCCTCGACCGCCTCGGTCTCTGTCTCGCCCAGGTCGAGTTCCGAGAGCGTCCGCTCCAGTTCGCTGGCCTTTATTTGCTCGGCGCTCTCGTACATCGCCGAGATGACGCCGTCGGCGCGCTTGCGCTTGTACTGGGTCAGCAGGCGCTCGAACTCCTCGTCGACAATCTGTTCGACCTCACCGGCGGCCTCGCGGCGCATCCGCCGGGTCTTCTCGGTGACAGACTCGAGTCGATCCAGGTCGTAGACGGTCGCGTTTGGCAGGTCGTCGGCCGCGGGGGGCACGTCACGCGGACGGGTGATGTCGACGACGAACGTCTCACCCGCGTCCGCAACCGCATCGGTGTCGACCACGTACTCGGTGCTCGCTGTCGCGGAGATGACGAGGTCGGCCTCCGACAGTCGCTCCGGGAGCGCCGACAGCGAGACCGTCTCGACCGGTGTCCCGGGGGGGTCGACAGTCTCGGCGAGTGCCTCGGCCCGCTCGACCGTCCGGTTGACCAGCACCAGCTGGGCCACGCTGTCCGCGAGTCGCTTCGCGGCGAGGCGACCCATCTCGCCGGTTCCGACCACGACGGCCGTCGCGCCAGCGAGTCCGTGACGCTCTGCGGCCAGTCTCACCGCGGCACTCGCCAGCGAGACCACCCCCTCGTTTACACCCGTCTCCGTCCGGGCCCGCTCGCCGACGTGGATTGCCTTCGTGATGCCGTCCTCCAGGATTGGGCCGATACCGCCGGCCGCGCGGGCGTCCTGGCGGGCCTGTCGCACCTGCCCGAGAATCTGGTCCTCGCCGAGCACGAGCGACTCGAGGCCGGCGGCCACGCGCAACAGGTGTCGTAACCCCTCCTCGTGGCCGAACTCGCGGACCACCTCGTCCGGAACCGGGTCGGCGAGGGCCGCGAGCGCGGCCCGCCCGGTCTGGCTGTCCGCTGCGACGGCGTAGGCCTCGACCCGGTTACACGTCTGGAGGACGAACGCCTCGGAGACGCCCGGTTCCTCGAGCAGTGCTGCCACCGCGCTCTTCTGGCTCTCCACGCTGGCAGCCTCGAGTTGGTCGATTGTCGCACGACTGTGGGCGATACTCACCCCCGACAGAATACCGTCCGGGGTGGTCACGGCCACTCACCGCCACACTCGCCGAGGACACGCGCTGGCACATCCGGAGCCTCGACAGCGACTACCGGAGCGTCACTGGCCACGACACGCTCGCCGTCGGTGAGATACACCTGCTCCATCACGTGTTCTTCTGGATTTCTGTATTGGACGTTCATAAACGAATCGCATACTCCCGGCGACCGGGAACAGACCGGACCAGTGCGTTGATCCGCGTCGAGGCCGGCGAACTCACCGACCACCTGCACATCGTGCTCCGCTGAGAGATCGAGCGCGACCTGGAGCGCCGACCGTCGACCAGCACCCCGACGACAACCCCGGGACCGCGCACCCGGAGGGCCGGCCGGTGGTACGTCCTCGGGCACTCTCGGCCCGTATCGCCGTCGGTCTGTGACAACGTTTAACTGTGTGCTTGTCGGTGTATCTAGTGATGACAAGCCAGCCAACGGAGCGGGAAACACGTGTACGGACCGCGCCGGTGCTGGCCGAGAACGTGTTGGTAATCTCACATGACTGACGAGACAGACGACGGGGAGCAACCGGTCGACTCCGGACAGGACGACTCTGCCGGGGAGACAGCGGACGAGAGCGGCGACGCCGCTGGTGAACTGGGAGCGGAGTTCGACGTCGCCGAGGACGACCTGGAGCGGGCGGGTGGTGACGACGGGGATATCGGGTTGACCGGGGGTGACGAGTCAGACGAGGAACTCGCGTGGGTCGAGGGTGAACGTGGAGACGGAGACGCGTTTCCGGCCGCACCCGAGGACGCCACGTCCGGAACGTCGGAACCGGGAGACGACCCGATGCTCCCCGACCAGAGCACCGACGAGGACGCCGCCGACGACGTGGGCGAGGCGTTCGAGGACATGGCGGTCGACGATGTCGAGGCGGACGAGGTCTGGTCCGACGTCGCCGACGAGGAACAGACACCCGGGAAGACGGACGAAACCACTCCCGAGGAGGGTGCGGTCGAAACCGAGGTGGCCGAGGTGTCGAAACACGAATACTGCGAGAGTTGCGAGTACTTCTCCGAGGCACCGGAGATTCACTGCACCCACGACGGCACCGAGATACTCGACTTTGTCGATATGGAGCACGTCCGGCTTTCGAACTGCCCCATCGTCGCCGAGCGGCGGGGACTCGAACAGGGTGTCTCGAAGGGGAGCACAGACCTGGGCGAGATTCAGCGCGATTGAGCGCTGTCTGTCTCACCCCCCGACTCGCTTCGCGCGGGACGCTCAGAACTGGTAGATGTCGCCGGGGTCCGGTTGCTGCTCGCTGACGTCACCACTCATGTCGGCCGTACACTCGACGCAGAACCCACTCGTCTCGTCGAAGTGACGCTCACAGACGAGGTTCCCGCACCTGTCACATGTGTGTTCGACGGTGCCAGTGGCACAGATATCACACGGTGAAGCCACGCTCATACCCACCGGTACGATACTCAGAGCAAAAACAGTTGTCCCCACTGTCTGGCACCCGGAGCGGCCGAGACAGCCACTCATACGGTCGTGCGTGATTATTTTCAGCACTGGGTGGCGATCTCGATCGGTCCACAGACTGAAACGCCCAGTCAGTCACACCATAGCGGTAAAGAGTCGCGCACGACCGCATCACGCCGTGTTCCCGACTGAGCACGGTGTCGGGAACCGGTCGAAGACAGCCTCAGAAGCCGAATATCGGGACGAAGGTGAAGGTGAGGTAGGCCCCGACGGTGGAGATGAGCGGCACCAGATTCTGCATGACGACCACCCGCACAGTCGTCGAGGGGTCGAACAGCGCGCTCGCGGACGGGATATCGTCGGTCTCCTCCTCGCCGATATCGGGCAGCGAGTCGCCCTCCTCGTCGCCGGCGAGCGCCCCGACCGAGACAGCGGTTTCGCTCTCGTCGCCCAGGTCGCGGATCTGTGTGGTCCGGGTCGCACGCCCCCAACCGAGGCCGACGATACACATCGTCGCGATGATGACGAAACTCGCCGGAATGCCGATAGCGGAGAGGCCGACGGTCAGTACAGACGCGACTGCCGCGACGATGATGGCCGCGGTCAGCGGGAGTTCGGTGATGTCGTTGCCCATCGTGTTGAGCGTCCGGCGTGCGATTGTCAGCGACCCGACCGTGACCCCCGCCGCGCCGAGCACCACCGCCAGTCCGACCTCGAGTTCACCGCTGCCGACCAGCGGTGCCACCGCGTTCGCGATGTTGGAGGTGCCCGAGGCAAAGGCCATCAGACAGCCGATTGCGACGACGATACCCGCGCCCGACAGTTCCCGTCCCGTGGTCCCGGGTCCCGCTCCCGGCCGTGGCACTGTCCCGCTGCGGTCCAACACCAGCAGTGACCCCTCGCTCGATTCCAGCGCTATCTTCCGGTTGAGATAGGCGTACAGGTACCGACCGATGACCGCAGACACCCAGAACCCGATAATCGGGGCCACCAGCCACCAGACCACAATCTCCCCGAGCAGCGCCCAGTTGAGCGCACCGGCGGCCTGTGCGAGGGCGGCAATCGCCCCGACTGTCGTCATCGACGTGGACGCCGGCACGCCGGCGATGTTCCCGACGAAGAGCGCGATACCGATGAAAAACAGGACAGTCACCCCCGTCTGGAGCGTGAACACGTCGATATCCGACTCGGGCGCGATAATCCCGTCGGACAGCGTGTCGATTACCTCCGGGCCGATTGTCCAGGCACCCACGAAGAAAAACACCGAGAACAGGAGCGCCGCAACAACCTTCGAGACGACGTCGGCCCCGACGGCAGGACCAAAGGCTGGCCCCGTCGTCGACCCACCCACGTTGTATCCGACAAACATCGCGACGAGGACACCGAGTCCGAAGAGAAGTTCGCTCACACCTGAGGATTGCTCCCGGTCAGGTTAAGATTATCGACCCCGGAGTCGGGCCACCCGCTGTGTGCGCTCCCGGCGGTTCGCGGTCTGGGCTGCCGGAGCGGGAGATTCCGGCGGAGTCGGGCCACCGTGGTACCGTGACATTTTCAAACGCCACCGTCCAGAGTTTCGCCAATGAGCGACACACCGAACGGTCCTCTGCCGACGCGACGCAGACTCCTCCAGGGACTCGGGGCCGCGACTGTGGCCGGACTGGCCGGCTGTGAGTCGAGTTCCAGTGCTGACGAGAACAACGAGACGGGGTGTGTTTCGGGGCTCGACAGCGACTGTGCGAGCTATCCCGGGGACGTTCGTCTCTTCCAGAAGAACCTGAAACGTCAGGCCTACTACCCGGACGAGACGGTCCCGGACGCGGTGACCATCGACTGGGCGGTCCCGACGAACTTCGCCCACCACACCGCCGCGAAATCCACGCCGATTCCCACCCACGACGGGGACGTTCTCGTTGGCGGCGACAAAGGCACGATACAGAAACGGAGTCCCACAGGTCGACTCCGGTGGCGAGCACAGACCGACGCGGACAACCGTGGGTTCCACGGCTCACCGACTGTCGTCGGCGACCAGGGCTACATCGGTGGCTACGACGGCGCAATCTACGCGTTCGACCTCACCAGCGGCGAGCAACGCTGGAAGATAGAGCCCGGCACACTCGGGGGGACCATCGCAGTCGGGTCGAGCCCCGCGTTCCACGACGGCACGCTCTATTTCATCGTGGAGTACGGCTCCCCCTCCTCGGGCGCGCTGTGGGCTGTCGACCCGGTTACGGGCGACACCGAGTGGAGCGACCAGCGCATCTGGGGCCAGTCACACCCCTCGCCCACAATCGACCGCGAGACCGGACACATCCTCGCCGGCTCCAACGACGGTGTCGTCTACGCCTGGACCTACCCTGACCTGGAGTTCGACTGGGAGTACCAGGCCGGCCCCGAGGGCGGCCCGACCGGCAAGGAGAAAGCCGGCGGCGAGTTCAACCTGGGCGCACAGATAAAGGGCACCGTCGCCGCCTACCAGGGCCGTGGCTACGTCGGGTCCTGGGACAACTATCTCCACTGCATCGACCTCTCGGACGGGTCCGGAATCTGGCGGTTCGACACTGGCTGGTCGAACATGTCGAACCCCGCTGTCGACCCCGACGCCGGCGTCGTCTACACCGGCAGCGACACCGGGGGTGTGTGGGCACTCGACGCCGAGAGCGGCGAGCAACTGTGGTCCTACGACGTCGGTGGCCGGGTCATCGGCGCGCTGTCGATCACCGCCCAGACGCTGCTGGTCGGCTCCTACGACCGCCACCTGTACGCGCTCGACCGCGAAACCGGCGAGCGACGCTGGCGCGCCCCGACCCGGGGGTGGGTGACCAGCGGTGCCGTTCCCGACGACGGGCGCATCTACTGTGCCGAGCGCGCCAGCTTCCGCAACAACCGGACCGACGACCACGTGCTGGAACAGCCGGGACACGCCTACGCACTCTCGGCGGCGTGAGCCGTCGGGGGAGTTCCGGTGCTCGCCGGACCGCCCGGTTTTAGCTGAATGTAGGCGCTAAGCCCCCTCCCTCAAGGAGCACCGCAGTCCGCGCAAGCGGACAAGGAGCGCAGTAGGGAGGGGATACAGCGCCGTCTTCTCCTGTTCTTACACGTTCCGGTGATTGTCTCACAGGCCTACCCAAGCATTTTTATCGGAGAACGCCCAACCACAGTGTAAGATGGGCGTTCCAACCTGTGGACTTCGACTCGCTGGCCGTTCCACGTTGAACGGCTCGCTCCTTGCGAAGTTTCCAGTCACGGACAGCGTTAGAACGCGACAAGAAGCGTGCGCTGTCCCACGGAACTCTCCCGTCGAGACACTAGGAGTGGGACACTCCGAAGGCACGCCTGTGGAGACTGCGCTCCCTACGGGAACCACTACGGTTCCTGCAAAGCGCGTCTTGGAAGCAGGAAGCCCTACCCTCAAGGAGCGAACGGCATCAGCCGTGAGCGAGTAGGGTAGGGTAGTTCACTGTGAGCGAGCCGCAGACGAGAGTGTGAGCTACGTCGTCGAGGTGAAACAGTCCGCCCGGAAGGCCAACGGCGCAGTCGGGCGGCTCGTCAACCGGGAGGGGTCGCGACGCACCTTCCCGGATCGCCGGGCCGCGGAGGCGTGGGCCAGCGGCCTCTCGGAGGGGAGTCGGCCGGTGTGGATTCGGGCGGCCCACCCGGCCGACCGGAGCGACGTGGACGGCTACCTCGTCTCCCGACGCCGGCAGGCGCTTGCGCTCGACGGCGCGTACGACAAACGACGACGGCGGCTCCGCGACACCACGCCCCCGTCCGACACGCTCGGCCGGTACAGGTGACGACACGCCTGTAGGCGGAGTGACGACGTGTCCGTGGACGAGGTGACGATGCGCCCGTTGGCGGGGCGACGACGCGTTCGCAGACGAGGTGACGATGCGCCCGCGAGCGTCGCGACCCCGCCG
>JAQCNG010000302.1 GCA_028275145.1 Halovenus sp.
CTGACCCGACTTCGACCGTTCGGCGGGTGCCCACACGACTGCGTGACCTTGCCCGAGGTGTCTACAACTGAGCCTGCTGTGTCGAGTCCGACGCGGCTCGATACCCTCATAGCGGAGCGCAGACCGAGAGCGGCGGGCACGGCTCTCGCACAGCCAGGCTGGAGGCCTGGAGTCATACTGCTGGCTGTAACTGTTTGAAGATATCCGCGACCCCGGGGTCGCGAAATTCGTTACAGACTTACAGCCGGCAGTATCAGTCGACACGGAAATCCACGACGCGGTCGACGTAGTTGACCGGGAACCCGCACTGCCCCGGCCGGCTCGCTCCACCTGCAAAATACACCGTCGCGGTCAGGACACATCTGGACGGTGACCCTGTTCGGTCTCTGTGGCCTGTTCTCCGAGTATCCCCTCGAAGAACCGTCTGCCGGCATCGATCTTCTCCTCCGGGGGTGTCTCCAGTTCGTCCTCGTAAACAACCCACTGAATCCCGGCGTCGCTCGCAGCCCTGAGTGTGTGCTCCATATTCACGACACCGTCACCGTGTGGCGCGTTTTCGTACTCGCCGAGCCCGGAGCCCGGCGTCACGTCGCGGAGATGGAGCATCTCTGTCCGGCTGCCGAGCAGCGACAGTGCCTCGGTCGGCGCAACGCCACCGGCGTGAAGCTCGGCCACCTCGAGTTCGAACCAAACCGCAGTGGAGTCTGTTCCCTCGATGAGCTGCCAGAGCGGAGTCCGTCGAGGGACAGGAGCCGTGTTCCGGGCCCGAAGCCGACGCCCCGCCTCCTGGAGATAGTCGGCCGCGCCGTCCGGTATCGGCGTCACGTCGATGAGTGTCTCGACACTGCTCGGCAGTAGCGGACACAACCACTCCCGGTCGTTGTGTAGCCCCAGTTCCAGCCCCCGCTCGGCCAAGGCCGCCGACACGTTGTCCAGTCGGTCCGCGAGGGCGCGAACGGACTCGTCGGTTCGAAAGTGTGTCGAATCGGGGTGGGCGACAACAATCCGGTCACAGCCGACAGTCACACACCGCTCTAACAGGTCGGCCTCACCTGCGAGGGCGTCCTCGATAGTCGGGAGGTCCGCGTGTGCTGCGACCGGGACGACCCCGGTCTCGTCGAGCACAGCGGCGATATCCGCGGGCGACTCCTGCTGAAACCGATGGGCGAACTCGACGCCGTCGTAGCCGCTCGCCGCGACGCGACCGACGAGGTCCGGGAGCGAATCGGGGTGGGACCGAACACTGTACATCTGAAAAGCGATACGCGGTGGTGTCGGCACGTACGGCGCTTTGCGGGATATTCACATTAGTAACCGCATCCTTCGACTGTGACTATCAGCCACTCTGCCCCTGTAATTGGAGACGGGGCTCCCCTTCGATGGCTACGACCTCGGACGGTCCAGATGCGGGTGCCACCGAACCTGACCGCTCACAGGATAGGTCTCGATCGCGCCGTAGAGCGCCGAGTAGGACCGTTTTACACTCTGTTAGTACACACATACGTGCCGGCTCGGTGCCGTAGTATGTAACTGTCTATTAGCGCCGTTGCATGGCTACTTGCTATGGAACAGATGCGTACCACTACCACTCGAGGTTGGGCAGTTCTCTGACCGGGATGCGGGACCGACTCCGGGCGCTCTTCGAGACACTGGTTCCCCAGGGGTCTATCGCCCAGCAGGCCGCGAAAAGTGGCGTCTGGATGACTGTTATTCGGGTGTTCAGCCAGGGCTCGAACATCCTCATGCTCCTCATCCTCGCGCGGTTGCTTTCCCCCCGCTACTTCGGGATACTTGGTCTCGCAATGTTGACACTGAGCGCGAGCAAGCAGTTCACCGATATCGGCATCAACACCGCCCTCGTCCAGCAGAAAGCCGAAAACATCGACAGGTATCTGAACACCGCGTGGGTGCTAAACATCAGCCGGGGTGTTTTGCTCGCTGCCGTGCTGTTCTTTACGGCGCCGTTCATCGCACAGTTCTTTGGCGAGGCGGACTCAAGCCTGACGACTGTTGTCCGCGTCATTGGCCTCTCGCCGCTGATATACGGGCTACAGAACCCTGCCATCGTCTACTTCCAGAAGGACCTCGACTTCCACAAGGAGTTCGTCTACCAGACGGCAAGTAGCTTCGTCCAGTTTGGCGTCGGCATCGGGTACGCACTCGTCAGTCCAACGGTGTGGGCGCTCGTCGCCGGAGTTATCAGCGTAAACGTGTCGAAGGTGGTGTTGTCCTACGCCCTCCACGACTACCGGCCGTGGCCGTCGGTAGACCGGGCGGTGCTGTCCGAGCTTATCGACTACGGAAAGTGGATCACAGCGGCATCCATCACGCAGTTCATCCACAGCGAGGGGGATGACGTGTTCGTCGGGTGGTTCCTGTCCGCGACCGCGGTTGGCTTCTACCAGTACGCCCACAAAATCGCCGATATGCCCGCAACACAGTTTACCGAGGTCGTTTCGGCGGTCACCTTCCCGGCGTACTCGAAGCTACAGGACGACCCCGCGGCGCTCAGAGACGCGGTGTTTGGAACGACCCGACTGGTCGCCGTGGTCGCCTTTCCGCTCTCGGTGGGGATGGCGCTCATCGCGCCGTCGTTCGTGCCTGTCGTGCTCGGTGACGACTGGGTGCCGATGGTTCTCCCGCTGCAGTTGCTGTCGGTGTTCGGGCTCCTCCACGCGATAACGCGGCACTTCGGCGGCGTGTTCAACGCGCTCAATCGCCCCGACCTCAACATGAAGCTCGACACGGTCCGTATTGTCTGTCTCGCGGCTATCATCTGGCCGGCGACAGCGCGGTGGGGGCTCGCGGGGACTGCGGGTGCCGTCATCGCGGTTTACCTCTTCCCGATGTTCCCGCTCGACGTCTACGTGACTTCGAGGCTGATGGAGGCTCACCCCTTCGAGATATTCTCGGAGTACGTCTACCCGGCAATCGGGTCGGCGGTCATGTTTGGGTGTCTCTGGTACGCGCAGGGGCTCGTCGACGTCTCCCCGCTGGTCGAACTGGTGCTGACGGTGCCAGCCGGGGCCGTCGTGTACACCGTCTCGGTGCTGTTACTCGATGAACTGTTCAGCTGGGGGATCAAGCGTGACCTCAGGCAGGTCGTCGCCGAGGTGCAGAGCTAGCGGTGTCGACGCGTGACGCGCCGCTGACCCGAATACACTCAGTAGCACTGAATGGCCGAGTTCGCTCCTGTCTCGGCACAACCCGTTATCACGCCGGTCTAACTCGTCTCAGCGTAGTGACACTTTACTCGGCCGATTCGAGAAGCCGAGGTTACCAGTAGCCGGCGCCCGCCCCCTCTCAGCGTGACCGTTGACCGCTGTCACTGCTGGAGGAACAGCGGTATGAGAGATTTATCTTCGATCAGGGGTACAACCCCGCTTGATACCATCCCGGTGAGCGGGGGCGTTGACGGCAATCATTGCTGGTACTGTGGTTCCGGCGAGAAAGCATCCGCTCGCCATCATGCGGTTATCTCCGAACGAAGTGAGGAGAATGGGCTCGGAGGGATTGTGAACCCCCTCAAAGCTGAACAGGAACAGCGCGTCTGTGGCAACGACTACCATGCCACGCACTATCCATCCCTGGAAGGCTCGCACCGACTTCCTCAAATCGAAGCGGCAGTCGATCAAAGACTCCGCCGCCCGCACTTACGAGTATCCGACCAAGCATTTCGTGAACTACCTGAGCGAGAACGGCATCGAGG
>JAQCNG010000303.1 GCA_028275145.1 Halovenus sp.
CCGGACCGGTATGCGCTCACCTCGGCGTGACCGTCGTCGACTTTCAGGTACTGGACTGGCTGGCCGCTCCCGATGGTCAGCGTGTCGGCACCGGCGTCGACGAGACGGCCGCTGACCATATCGTAGGAGTAGTCTTTCTCACTCGTCGAGCCGTAGTGGTCGGTCTCGTCGCCGGTCCAGGTGGTCTCCGCGACGAGATCGATATCACCGCTGTTGGTCCCAACCTCGTAGTGGTGTTCGCCGCTGCCCTCGCCGCTGACCGCGATGCGCTCGTCTGCGACGAAGGTACCATCGGGGAAGTGAACGGAGGCGGTCCCGTCGATCTCGATGGAGTGAATCTCGCCCTGGTAGACGTAGCTGTCGGCGTTCCACTGCCAGACCTCGCCGCTGGCCCGGGGCCTGCCGAACTTCGTGTAGCCCGTGCTGTCGTTGCCGCCGGCGTGGGCGGCCTTCGATATCGAACCGCCTGTCTCCATCCGAATCTCGTAGGTGTGTTGCCCGGTGCCCTTGCCGGCGATGATGAGCCGTTTCTGGCTGCTGGCCGCCTCGGCGGTCCCGCCGAGTCTGCTGAGGGCACCGGCACTGACTGCCGAGGCCGCTGCTCCCTGGAGGAACGTGCGCCGGTCGAGGTCCGCGCCGCTGGATGCCGGTTCGTCGCGCTCGCTGGTGTTGTCGTGTCCGCTGCTGTCGCTGCGTCCGCTGGTGTCGCCGCGGTCGCTGGACTCGTTCGTTCGGTCGTTGCCGATGCCGCCGTCCGTGGTGTGTGCGTTGTCAGTCATTGGTATCTCCTGTGTTGTGGGTGTCTGGCTGGCTGTCCTACTCAAAGCGCAGGTGGCCGTCCTCGACGGCGATATGCTGTATCGGGTCGGAGTACTCGGTGTCGTAGCCGTCGTAGTTGCTGTCCCGGACTGCCCCGCTGACGTGGTCCGGCGTGTGGCTCTGTTCGGTGCGCTGTGGGCCGTCGTCCGAGTCGACGTACTCCGTCGACCACGGGCCCAGGTGGATATCGGCGCTGTTCGAGCCGACGACGTACTGGTGTCGCCCCGGGGACTGTCCGGTGATGCCGAGCCAGCTATCGGCCTGGAACCCCCCGTCGAGGAAATGAAACGCAACGCTGCCGTTTGCCTCCACGTAGTCGATTGCCCCGCTGAACGTGTAGCTGTCGACGTTCCAGTGCCAGAGCTCGCCGCTTGCCTGCTGGCCGCCGTTCGACGACGTGACGGAATCGTTTCCGCCCGCGTGCGTGGCCTTCTGTATCTGGCCACCGCTCTCCATCCGAATCTCGTAGGTGTGCTGTCCCTTGCCGTCGCCGATGACCAGCAGTCGTTTGCTCGTCCCGCTGGCGCTGGCCGAACCGGTCGCGGCACTGAGGCCCACAAGTCCCAGCAGCGCGCCCGCCGCACCCTTCAGCAGGCCCCCGGGTCCGGAGCTGTCGGCCGTCTCGGCCGGGCGCGACGGTTCGGCGTCGGTCTGTGCGTCCGTGCTGTCGGTCGGAGTGAGGTCGGTCATGTCGTGGTCACCTCCATGCACACGCCCGGCGCGGCCCCCGGCGTCGCTCCCGGCCGGCCTGCGACCGTCGTGTGCCGATGCGGTGTGGCGCATCACACTCCAGTGTTGCAGCGGTAACCCCGTATAAACCCCCGACGCGACGCCCGAATCTGCGCCGATTCTCTCGAATTCGCGTGGATTCGATACCGTTCGAGTACTGCGATTTTTCGATATTGCCGTGTTTTCTGACGATAAACTGTCGAAGGTTTTTTGTACCCCGTTCTGGCGGCGGCTCGTCAGCCCCGTTTCGGGTCAACAACAGAGAACGTTACCGTCGGGAAACTGCGAGAGACGCCGCGCGAGCACCGCCCGGTGACCACGCCTGCGCACCACCGCGCGGGCACCGCCCGAGGACCACGCCTGCGAACCACCACGCGGGAACTGCCGCGCGAGCGTAGCGCTCGCGGGTGTGCGCGGAATCGACCCGAACTACCCCCCATTATCGCCACCGCGCCGCCGTCGCGCCCGTCGACAGAAACACATATGTTCGGCGCTCCCCGCCACCAGATGTGACACACAGCGGCGACGACGAGACGGGAATCCCGGTCGAGGAGGCGCTGCCGTCGTTCGCGTCGGCGTTTCCCTTCGGGCGGTTCAATCCGATGCAGACCGAGACGCTCCCGGCGCTGCTCGGACGTGACGAGAACATCGTCGTGAGCGCTCCGACTGCCAGCGGCAAAACCGCAATCGCGGAGGTGGCGATCTGTCGCACGCTCGACGCGGGCGGGACCGCGCTCTTTCTCGCACCCCTGCGCGCACTCACAAACGAGAAAGAACGCGAGTGGGAGCGCTTCGAGGAGCTGGGCTACTCGGTGTACGTTGTCACGGGCGAACGCGACCTGAACCCCCGGCGGGCCGAGCGCGCGGACGTGCTGGTGATGACCCCCGAGAAGGCCGACTCGGCGACCCGCAAGCACGACTCCCATCGCTACGAGTTCGTCACCGACGTGGACTGCTGCATCATCGACGAGGTCCACCTGCTCGATGCCGACGGGCGCGGGAGCGTGCTCGAGGTGACAATCTCGCGGTTGCGTCGCCTCTGTGACCCCCGCGTCGTGGCCCTCTCGGCGACGATGCGCAACGTCGAGGACGTGGCGGCCTGGCTGGACGCCCCCGAGGAGACCACCTTCTCGTTTGGCGACGACTACCGTCCGGTGCCCCTGGAGGCCGACGTGGCAACCTACAGCCAGGGGGAGAACGCCTTTGCCGACAAGTACCGCCGGCTCTACCGGGCGCTCGACCTCGCGGAACAGCATATCCGCGAGGACGGGCAGGCGCTGGTGTTCGTCGCCTCCCGGCAGGACACCGTCCAGGCCGCTGAGAAGGCCCGGGACGAACTCGCACAGCGGGACGTACCCGTCGGGGTGCGTGGCAACTACGACGCCCACCAGGAGGCGGACGCCTTCGAGAACGACACCCTCCGGCAGTCGGTCATCGACGGCGTCGGCTTCCACCACGCCGGTCTCTCGCGGGCAGACAAGAACCGCGTCGAGGAGTGGTTCCGCGAGGGGCGGGTTGACCTGCTGTTTTCCACGTCGACGCTGGCGTGGGGTGTCAACCTCCCCGCGCGGTGTGTGGTCATCCGGGACACACAGCGCCACGACCCGCTGGAGGGCGAGACGGAGATGAGTCCGCTGGACGTGCTCCAGATGCTGGGGCGTGCCGGCCGGCCGGGCTACGACGACCGCGGCTACGCCTGGGTCGTCTGTGACGGCTCCTCGGCCGGGCGCTACCGGGAGTTGCTCACCGAGGGCAAGTGTATCGAGTCACGGCTCGCCGACGGCGGCGACCCCGGGAGCGACGACCTCACCACCCACCTGAACGCCGAGATCGCCCTGGGAGCCGTCCGCGATGTCGACGACGCGATGGACTGGCTGGAGACGACCTTCTACTACGTGCGGGCCAACCGCGAGAGCGGGTACGACTCGGGGGAGAGTCTCCGCAGCAGGGTCAGCGAGCGCCTCGAGTGGCTCGTCGAACACGAGTTCGTCGAACTCGACGGACTCAGGGTCGAACCGACGCCGCTGGGGCGACTCGCCTCCGAGTTCTACCTCGCGTTGCCCACCGCGCGGTCCTTTGCCGACCTGGCAGCAGACGGCATAGACGAGGACACCGTCCTGCGGACGGTCGCAACCGCCTCGGAGTTCGACAGTGTTGCCGCCCGCTCCGCCGAGGAGGATGCAATCGACGCCGTGCTCGGCCGGCGTGGCGACGACCTCGCACCGGGCGCACGGAAGGTGCTCGCCAGCCTCGAGGCGAGAACCAGCGGGACCACACCGGCGGCACTGCAGAGCGACGCGTGGGTCATCCGCCAGAACGCACTGCGCCTGCTCGGCGCCCTGCGGGCGATTGTCGACCGCCTGGAGGGTGGAACCGCCGCGAACCAGGTCCGACGGCTCGCCGCCCGCATCGAGACGGGCGTCAGCGACGACGCGGTTGGACTGACCGCCATCGACGGGGTCGGTGAGAGCCGGGCGCGCACCCTCGCCGCCGCCGGTTACCGCGCACCCGCCGACGTCGCCGGGGCGACGGCCGACCAGCTCGCGGCGGCGGGGTTAGAGGACAGCGTCGCCGACCGGGTTCGAGAGAACGCGGCCGAACTGCCGGCTGTCGCCGTCGACTGGGGTGGGTTCCCCGAGCGAGTGCCGCGCGGCGAGCGGGAACTACAGGAGGTGACGGTCCGCTCGACCGGCGGCGACGCCCGGGCCTCCCTCGCGGTGACGGTAAACGGCGTCGAGATGACGACAAAATCCACCTACCTCGGCGAGACGATGCTTCCTGTGGGCGTCTTCGGCGGCGACACCGACGAACTCGAGTTCGCCGTCCGGGTGGCGTTTCCCGAACTCCCACTGGCCGCTGTCGTCCGCTCGCGTACCGTCGGCGTCGTCGACTGAGCGCTGTCCGGGCAACAGCGTCTGCGTGGCCGGCGAGCACCACTCCCGTGCGGCGGCCGTCACCATCCACGAGGGGTGAGACGTCCCGAGAGCCGCCGTCTGGTGGTCGGGCCTGACAGCCGGCGAAACCGCTCGAAACTGCTCGATAAAACGTCTGCGGGGTTCTGCACCGTTTGTAAAACGTGTCGACAGAGGCGTAAAACGTCGGCTCCGTCCGGGTTCGCCCGAAAATCGCGCGAACTGACCGCAACGGTCTGGCGTTTATATGAGGGAACAGTGTGTAGTGTGGGGCGAGGAGAACTCGCATGTCGAGCATATCAGAGTACGACAGTCTGCCCCGTCCCGCAGATACTCTGCTCCGGACGAGTATCGTTCGCCCCGCACAGTTTCTCGGCTTCTGGACAGCGGTTGTTTCGCCGTTCGTGCTCGCGGGGCTGGTCGTCACGGGTCTTGCGACCCAGCACCCGCAGGTGATGGCCGGTGTGCTCGCGGCGAACGTGGCCGGTATCGTGCTCGGCAACAGGCACAACAGGTAACCGGGCCACCTGCTCCCGTTGTTACACTCTCCTCCAGGCGCACGCGGCCCGCCGCCGGGCCCGTGGCCCTGCGCCGCCGTTTCACACTGCCACAGGGGGTCCGCCCCACACTCACGCGCTCGGCCGGTTCATTGCCGGATGGCCGCCCCAAGCCGGCAACAGCCGTCTACAGCGCCCGGTCGCCCTCGATAATCGAAATCGCCTGGTCGGCCAGCACCGGGACCCCCTCCTCCATCATGGCGTAGAAACTGCTGTTGCTGTGGCCCATCAGGTAGCGGGCAAAGAACATCTCGCCGAGCGCGGCCATCTTGTACACCGCGAGCACCCGGTAGAAGCTGAGATTCGCCACGGTGATGCCGGTCTGGTGCTCGTAGCGCTCGACTATGTCGGCCCGGGAGTGGTAGCCCTCGCCACCCAGAAAGCTTGGCCCCATCGTCTGCATCAGCGCCGAACTGTCTGTGCCGTCCTCGAGCCAAAAAAGGAGCAGCCAGCCCAGGTCACAGAGTGGGTCACCGAGCGTGCTCATCTCCCAGTCGAGAACACCCGCAATCTCGGGCGGTTTCCCGGGCGCAAACAGCACGTTGTCGAGTTTGTAGTCGCCGTGAACGAGCGCGTGTGCCTGCGAGTCCGGGACGTTCGCGGCGAGCCACTCGCCGACCCGGTCGATCGCGGGCACCTCGCGCTCGGCGGTGGTCTCCTGGAAGGCCCACTCGAACTGCCC
>JAQCNG010000308.1 GCA_028275145.1 Halovenus sp.
GCAGCGCCTGATAGACGGTGAATCCGACGAGACCGAAGTCGGGACCACCCGAGAGCGCGTCGGAGACGACGTCGGCGGGTGGTCGACCGTCGAACAGCGCTGCGAGGTCCCCGAGGTAGAACGGGTCACGCAGGATATCCAGAAACGGACGAGCCGTCGCCGCCCCGTCCACGAACACCGCCTCGACGAGAACCGTCCCGACGGGGTAGTAGAACATGACCAGCAACACCGCGGCCGTCGCGACGGCGAGCACAGAGAGCCCACGGCGCTCTACTCTGTCGACCAGACCACGGGCGTCGTCCGGCTGCTGGTCGTGGCCGGTCGCCGGGTCTCCGTCGGGTGTGTCTGTCACGAGAGGCCTTACCCGGCGATCTCACGCTCCCAGTCGTCGATCCACGTCTCGACCGAGCCCCGAAGCTCCTCGTAGGAGAACGTGACCGGCTCGGGCGGTTCCTGTGCCAGTTCGTTGTAGTCCGCGGGGAGTTCAGCGTTGTCGGTCGCCGGAAAGACGACGTTTTGCTGGGCGATCTCACCCTGTATCTCCGGGCGGAGGATGAACTCCATGAACTGCTGGGCAAGCTCCTCGTCTGCGTCCTCGAACATCGCCATCCCCTCGGGGTTCGCGTAGGCCTGGTCGTTCAAGAATCGTACCTGGTGTTCCGCGAGGTCCGCACCGTCGGCGTCGGCAAAGACCTGGTCGGTCGAGAACGAGACGACCATCGGTGCCTCCCCGGCATCGTTGAACGCCGCGTATGCGTCGCCCCAGGAGCCGAGGATGGTCACCCCGTTGTCCTGCAGGTCCGACCAGAAATCGAGGTAGGTGTACTCCCCGTCGGTCCCGAACTCGTTGACCGTGTGTAGCATGAACGCCCGTCCGGTGCTCGACGTACTCGGGTTCTGGGCGAGCAACTGGCCCTCGTAGGCCGGGTCGAGGAGTCCGTCGAACGTCTCCGGAGCCTCGACTACCGTGCTGTCGTAGACCAGCGAGATGTAGCCGGTGTTGAACGGAACCGCCCGGCCCTCGGGGTCGAACGCTAACCCCTCCCTGAGACTGTCTGTTCCCTCGACGTCGGGGGCGGTGGCAAACAACGACGTGTCGAGTTCGTCGTCGATACGGACGAGTTCGCCCGTACTGAGGCCGAGATAGACGTCGGCGTCGATACCCACGCCCTCCTGCTCGCGCTGGATGTAGTGGTTCGCCTCCCCCGGCGGCGACTGCCAGACGAGTGTCGTATCGAACTCCGACTCGAACTCCTGTTTCACGAACTCGCCCGGACTCACCGACGGTGCGTCGAGAAACGCACCGTACGTCGCGACGACCAGACTGTCGTCGTTGTTCGACTGGCTGAGACAACCCGCGAGTGCTGCCGTCACACCTGCGCCAGCCGCCGTGAGGAACGTACGACGTTTCATCACCCGGTTGTACACTCCAGTAATACATAAGTGGCGCGGTCACGGGTCGAGATGACAGCCTCCGCGCCGTGAACGGCGGGACTCTCTCGCTGTATCGAGATAGCGGGGCTGTCG
>JAQCNG010000311.1 GCA_028275145.1 Halovenus sp.
GTAGAGGAGTTTCTGGAGAGGTACGGCGACGACTACACATTTGTCGTCGTGGGTGATGGTAGACTCCCCCATCACGAACACTACGACAGGGACGAACTCGAACCTGCGCTCGTCTTCGACGGCGGACGGAAAGCCGTTCAAACCGTCGAAATAAGCCAAATCGAGTACAGCCACCGCGGGAAGGCATACAACATCAGCATGGAAGGGACTCCCAATTTTATGCTCGCAAACGGCATCTTAACCCACAATACCAGCGACGCACAGGCAGCGCTCCGGCGGACGATGGAGCAGTTCTCGAACAACGTCCGGTTTATACTCTCGTGTAACTACTCCTCGCAGATTATCGACCCCATCCAGTCGCGGTGTGCGGTCTTCCGGTTCTCGCCGCTCTCCGACGCGGCCGTCGAACAGCAGGTGCGTCGCATCGCCGAGCGGGAGGGGATCGAGGTGACCGACGACGGGGTTGGGGCGCTGGTGTACGTCGCGGGCGGGGATATGCGCGCGGCGATAAACGGTCTGCAGGCCGCCGCCGTCACGGACGGGCCACTCGACGAGGCGGCCGTCTTCGAGATTACGAGCACCGCCCGGCCCGAGGACATCGAGAAGATGGTGACCCGGGCACTCGACGGTGACTTCACGGCGGCCCGCTCGCAACTGGACCGTCTGCTGACCGAGGAGGGGATCGCGGGCGGCGACGTCATCGACCAGCTCCACCGGTCGGTCTGGGAGTTCGACCTCGGTGACGAGGCCGCCGTCCGCCTGCTCGACCGTATCGGTGAGGCCGACTACCGCATCACCGAGGGCGCAAACGAGCGCATCCAACTGGAGGCGCTGCTCGCCGCCGTCGCGCTCCAGAGGACCGACGGCGAGTGACCGGCGCTCTACCGCCGGAGACGGCCCGGCGACACCCGGTCTCGCCCCAGAGTCCGGCTGTCACCTCCGCACGTGCGGCCGGGATTACATCGACAGTCTGTCGCCGTTTCGGGAACACGGACCCACCAGAAGGTTCATATGGGTAGACTCCGTACTCAAATATGCACCCGTTAAGGGTGCCACCCAACCCCCAACCCCCCACCCCAATCCCCATCTACCCTATTCCGCCGCGCTGCCGTTTTGGCAACCGCGGCGTAATAGTTTTCGACGATACATCCCGACGAGCGACTGCCCTCTTGTGATTCGACCCTACAGACAACCCCTGTCGTGTGAGGTCGACCCCACACCGCCCCGAACTGTTTCCCTCGTGCGAATCGGGCCCGTTCTCCGCGAGCGACTGCTGTGGGGGGTATCGTCAGGGGAACGGGTGGTGTTCCCGGTCGAGTCGGGGTTCGAACCCGAGCGACGCGGGTGCGGTTTCGGCACGCTCGCCGAAGTACATCTCGCCGAACGCGAGCGGTTGTGCCGCGGGGACGAGCACCCGGACCGCCTCGAACCCGAGTGTCGCAACGTCGCGTGTCGTCGTCCGGGCGGCGTACGCGGTGAGGTCGGCCGCCGCCAGTCGGTCGAGCACCGCGTCGAGTTCCGCCTCGCCGTCGGGCACCTCGGTCGAGATGTCGCCGGCGTCGACCGTCGCCCCGGTGTCGAGAAACGAGGAGGCAGTCCCGGGCAGGTCGGCGTAGCGGCCGATCGCGCCGGACGCGGCCGCGGCCCGTTCGGGACCCATCCCGCGGAGTTCCATCCAGTTCTGGAGCGCCTCGGCCAGTGCCGACGCCCCGGCGGCCCGGGCGTCGAGGTCGGCCGCCATGCCGGTGGCGAATCGGGGCCACTCCTCGCGGTGGACCGCCGCTGCCACCACCGGCACGTCGACGTCCATCGTCAGCAACAGCAGTGTGACCGACAACCCCTCCGAGGCCGCCCGGGAGCGCATCGTCTCGACCCGGTCGGTCTCGACCGACAGCGCGAGCGGGTCGAACGAGGAGTACCACGCGAGCATGGCCGCGTCGCGCTCGACGACCTCGTACAGTCCCGAGAGCAGCGCCTCGACACCGGAGTTGCCGAAGCCGAGTCCGGTGGTCACCGCCGGTCGGTAGCGCTGCTCGGGCGGGGGATGGGGGACGAACGCCGCCGGCAGCGCGACGGCCTCGTTGCTCGCCAGTTCCACGCCGGGCACCCAGCGGATACACTCGCCGGCCGGTTGTTCCTCGCAGACGAACGCCGCCGGGTCGACAGCGCTCTCGACGGCGTCGGGTGTCCCCTGCAGGAAACTGTCGGCCCGGTAGACGCCCGCACAGTAGCGCTCCAGCGCCTCGCCGAGCCCTTTCATGAACGCCCGGTTCCAGTCGGGGTCGACACCGGCGGCGTTCCGGGCGGCGGTGGTGTCGCTGAACCCCGCGGTCTCCGAGAGCGTCGCCAGATAGTACGGAACCGGGAACGACTCGGCCTCGCCCACCTCCTGGACCACACCGACGAGGTCGTCCAGCGCGCGCTCGGCCCGGTCCAGCGCGGCCCCGAGTGGCCGGTCTGTGTGCGCCCGCCGGACCCCTCTGTCGGGGGTCGACCCGCAATCACAGTCGGGCACCGGCAGGAACGGGTGCTCCGTGTAGGGGACCACCACCACCCGCCCGGCGACCTCGACACCGTCGAGTCGGCGAACGGCCTCGTGGCCGGCAACCGCCCCCGCGAGTCGTTCTGTTGCTCTGTCTGTTCGGCCCCCGCTCCCGGCTTCATCGCTCATCTCGGCTTCATCGCTCATCTCGGCTTCATCGCTCATCTCGGCTTCATCGCTCATCTCGGCTTCATCGCCGTGGTTCGCGCGGACGCGCGCCTGGAGACAGTTGTAACAGCCCTGTCCGGGCGCGAAGCAGGTGACGGCGGCGTCGACAACCGGGAGTCCGCCGAGTCCGCCGTGTTCGACCGCAATCCACGGTGTCTCACCGGCGAGTGCGCGCTCGTTCGCGCGCTCGAACACGTCGTCACCGGCCGGGCCGGCGACCACGGCGAGTCTCGCACGGTCGACTGTCTCGATGTCGGTTGCTATCTCAGCCTCGCGGTCGGCGAGGCCCGCCTCGACGGCCGCGGCTCCGGGACCGGAGCCGACAACGGTGAGCATGTCCGTGTGAACGACTGGGGGCGGCAAAAGCCTACCCCAGTCGTGACCGCGCCCGCCGGACGGCCTGTTCGATGTCCACCCCGTCGGCGAGTTCGACGACACGAGTCTGCTGGGCCGTTCTGCCGTCTACGACCTCCGGGGGACGCGGGTCGCCGGACTGCGCGGGCAGGCGGAACTGCTGACCACCCGACGCGAGCGCCTCGATACGTCTCCGTGGATTTAATTTGGATGAGCCACAATCCGGTGATGCCGGCGCAGACGCTTTTCACGTCGCAACCGGCACAGGCCCGTTCCAGCACCGGCGCGCGCCGTCCGGCAGCACCACTCCTCCATCCTCCACCCCCCTCCTCGTCGGTCCGGGCGATTTGCCGGTCACCGTATCACCAGCGGTCGGGGTCCGTTCGCGCTGTCACCGACCGATTCGGGTGTCTGTCTGTCACACCGGGAGGTTGCCGCGGGGCTTTTGTGTACCCTGGCCGAACTAATCGTATGCCGTCGACCGGCGGGTTCGAGCAACTGACGGGCTACGGCGAGGCCCGTGCCCGACTCCGGGAGCGCTGCTCGTCTCACGGCCGAACCGAGGAGCGACTGCTGGACGACGCCTGTGGCCGGGTGGCCACACAGTCCGTCGAGGCCGCTCGGCCCGTTCCCCACGAGGACCGTGCCGCGGTGGACGGGGTCGCGGTCAGAGCCAGCGACACGTTCGCGGCGAGCGGGCGCTCGCCGGTCCGGTTGACCGAGGCGTCCGGACCGGTGGCCGACGGACAGGGGGTGCCGGTCCAGACCGGGAGCCCGGTACCCGGAGGTGCGGACGCTGTCCTGCGGGTCGCGGGCCTGGAACGGCGCTCCGGGGAACTGGTGGTCTTCGAGTCGGTGTCGGTGGGGGCAAACGTCGCCAGAGCCGGGTCGGACGTCGCGGCCGGCGACCAACTGGTCGGGGCCGGCGACCGGTTCGGACCCGCGGACGTGGCGCTCGCCCGTGCGGCCGGTCACGAGCGGGTGACCGTCGCCGAGCGACCGCGGGTGGGTGTCCTGCCGACCGGCGACGGACTCGTCGCGGCCGACCCCGCGACCGGCGAGCGAGTCGAGACGGACGGGGTGATGGTCGCCTCGCTGGCCCGGCGGTGGGGTGGAGAGCCGACACGCCGTCCGACCGTCCCACCCGAGACGGCACAGATGGAGTCGGCAATCGGGGAGTGCCTCGACGCCGATATCCTCGTGACGACCGGCAGCACCGGCGTCGGCGAGCGGGACCGCCTGCCGGCGGTGGTCTCGGACCTGGGCAGTGTCGCGGTCCACGGCGTCGCGCTCGAACCGGGCCGTTCGGTCGGGGTCGGGTCCATCTCCGGGACACCGGTCGTGCTGTTACCGGGCGAGCGGGTCGCGTGCTATCTCGCGGCCGTCCAGTTTCTCCGGCCCGCGCTCGCGGCCATCGGGGGGACCACAGCCCGACCGTTCCCGACGGTACGGGCCGAACTCGACGGGAAACTCCCGAGCGAACCCGGGACGCGGACGTTCGCGAGGGTGGGTCTGCGGCGCGGCGACGGGGAGGGGCACCCGGACGACGACCCGAGGGCAACGGGCGCCGGGCGGGTGCGGGCCGTCCCGCTGCAGGTCGGCGGTGCGAACCGCCTGTCGAGCGTGACCACCGCCGACGGCTGGGTCGAGATTCCGGGCCGACTGGAGGGGGTGCCGGCGGGTGAGACGGTCACCGTCCAGCAGTGGGACCGGGCCGGACGGCTCTGACCCGGTCGTGGCTGCTCACCGCTCGACGCGCTTCTCGACGACGCGGACGTCCTCGATTCTCGTGTCGGGGTACGCGCCGTCGACTTTCTCCGCGGCTTTCACCATGTCCCAGACCACGTTCAGCCCCGTCGTCACCCCCTCCAGGGCCTCCATCTCGCACCCGGTCTTGCCCGTTGTCTCGACGGTCACGGTCAGCGTGACCCTGTCTGTGTCGAGGTCGAACCCCGTCTCGACGTTCGTCACCGGAATCTGGTGGCACATCGGAATCGTCTCCCAGGTGTGTTTGACTGCCCGTATCGCGCCAACGCGGGCGGTCGCCAGCACGTCACCTTTCTCGACGGCGTCGGCCCGGATTGCCGTGACCGTCGAGGGCTGGAGACACAGTCGGCCCCGCGCCACCGCACGCCGCCGGGAGTCCGGCTTGTCGCCGACGTCGACCATCTGTGCGTCGCCGTCGTCGACGTGGGTGAGACTGTCGGGGTCGGCCTCCGGGTCGTCGCGCCGGCTCTGTGCCGTCTCGCTGTCTTTCTCGTCGGTGGTATCTGTCATCGGTTCGGGCGGTTAGTCTGGCTGTGTGTGCGCGAGGACGTGCGTGATTGTCGGGAGCACGAGTTCCGTCGTGCCGAAGGTCGCACCCTGTGTGCTTCCGGGCAGACAGAACACCGGGACCGTCTCGATGACGCCGGCGCGGGCCCGCGAGAGCAGTGCGTTCGGCCCGATATCCTCGTAGGAGAGCAGCCGGAACAGTTCACCGAAGCCCGGAATCGCGCGGTCACACAGCGGCGCAACGGCCTCGACGGTCACGTCGTCCGGACCCAGTCCGGTTCCGCCGGTGACGACAACTGCCTCGGGCCCTGTCTCGGCCATCGTGAGCACTGTGGTCCGGATCGCCTCGCGGTCGTCACCGACCAGTTCGCGGGCGACCACGCGGTGGCCGTCGTCCTCGATTGCCTGTACGATTGCGTCGCCCGACCTGTCGTCTTCGAGCGTTCTGCTCGTCGAGACGGTCAGGACACCGAACGCAGCCTCGTCGGGTTCGTCCTCGAGATGGTCAGGTGCGGTCACAGGTGGGGTTCGACGGCGAGTCACATTGTGTTTTGGGCCGAGACAGGGTGTCCCGCCCCCGCGGCCGTCTGTCCCAGTGCGGTGCCACACGTCTGGCAGAGCTGGTCGGTCGCACCGACCGCCTCGCCACACTCGGGACGGTAGGGCAGACCGGAGGATCTTTCAGTAGAGAGTTAGTGACTCCGCCCCGCCGGCGGTCACAGTCGTCCACGCCAGCCACAGAACGCGACGGGTGGGTTACTCCTCGGTTTCGTCCTCGTCGGCGAGCAGGTCGAACTCGGTGAGGTACTCGCGGCGCTCGTCCTCGTCGAGTTCGCGGAACTGCTCGGTTTCGACCGGGATGGTGGCGACGCCGATTCCCTGCGGGGTGAGTCCGCCGTCCTGGACCGACGCCAGCCCCTCTAGCGCGAGCCCGATACCCTCGTCGAGGCCGAGCCCCTCCTCGTAGTTCTCCTCGAGGTAGCCGCGGATGTCACCGCGGTCGGCCCCGATTGCGAGGGCCTGCCACTCGTAGGGGGTTCCCGACGGGTCGGTCTCGTAGAGCCGGGGTTCGCCGTCGGCGATACCGGCGATGATGAGCGCGACACCGAACGGGCGCGCGCCACCGACCTGGGTGTACTGCTGGATGTAGTCGGTGACCTCCTTCGTGAGCGTCTCGACAGCGATTGGCTCGCCGTAGCGGAGCTGGTTGACCTGGCCGCGCTGGCGGGCAAAGTCGATGAGTTGGCGTGCGTCGGCGACGTGGCCGGCGCTGGCGATGCCGATGTGGTCGTCGGCCTTGTGGATCTTCTCGACGCTGTCGCGCTCCATCAGCGGCGAGCGGATGCGCTTGTCGACGACGATGACGACGCCCTCAGTCGTTCGAACACCGATACTTGCTGTCCCGCGTTTGACCGCCTCGCGGGCGTACTCGACCTGATAGAGGCGTCCGTCCGGGGAGAAGATGGTAATCCCCCGGTCGTAGGCCTGCTGTTGGTTCTGACCCTGCATAGTTACTCTGTTTCGAGCGCCGTCGCGCCGACGAACCCGCTTTCGACCCGCACGTCTGCCCGCCCGTCACGGACGATAGCGAACCGGTCGGCATTCTCGAACGCGACGTCTCTCTCGTTATAATCTTCCCGTTTGCCACCCATATACTTTTCCTCACAGGCACGCACCGTCCCGCTCACCCCCCGGACACGCAGACCGACCGGGTCGCCGGTGACGCTGTCGACGCAGGCCAGCGCCGCCCGTGCACGCTCGCGCTCCCCTCGTCGGACCCGGACCAGTGCCTCTGCGCTCCCGGGCGCTGCACGGAACCGCAGCACCGACAGGTCCAGCGCCGCGCTCCCCGGGTCCCCCAGCAGGTTCTGTGCGCTGTACCACAGCGCCCGCTGGAACGCCTCGCGCTCGACTGTCGTGTCCGGCCACGTCTCGATGCCCACCGCCAGGTACCGCCACCGCGGCTGGATGTGCTTCGGGAGGTGTTTCACGTGTGCTGTTTGTTTCCACAGGCAATAAGTGCGCCGCCCGCCCGGGCCCGTTGTCACAGCTACCCGTATGCTCTCACAGGTGCTGATACGGGCGGTGGGCGACCCCGATTATCGTTATTAATAAATAGACGGTCCGCGTGATATATGTACCCATCGTGCATGGATGGTAATGCAGGGTTGGGGCCCCTGGCGGTGGTGGTGTGGCACCCGGCACGCATGCGTCGCTGGTTCTCTCAGAGGTGTTCAGCGGAACGTGTCGTTCAGGAGTCGGCCTCGACCAGCAGCGCATCGAGAACCGCGTCGACGCCGTGGTCCCGGCGGAGGCGGCGCTGACGGGTCGCGCCGCTCTCGTCGTCGAGCAGGGCCAGCAACCCCGGCGTGCCGAGGCGGTCGGCCTCCGCCTCGACTATGTCTGCCAGCGGACGCGCCTCCTCGAGCGACAGGTCAAGCAGTGTCGCGTCGTGGCCGTGGCGGAGCGCACGCCACTTGTTCTGGTCGAGCAGTTCGCGGCGGTGGTCACTGCCGGCCTCGCCGTCCTCGTAGCGCGCACAGAGGTCGCACACGAGCGCGTGGACGTACTCGACGATGGCGAGCACGCGCCCGGGGTCGGCCTGTGCGTCCGGCGTGCGCACCTCGACGGTGCCGTGGGCGGAGTGAGGGCGAACGTCGTACCACAGCTCGCCCCGGTCCTGGATGGAGTCGGTCTCCAGCATCGTCGTCTCGAAGCGCTCGAACGCGTCGTAGGAGTCGAACGTCGTCGGCATCCCCGTGTTTGGCAACCCCTCGAAGATGCGGGCACGCGCGGAGTGCAGCCCCGTGTCGAACCCGTTCCAGTACGGCGAGTTCGCCGACAGGGCGAGCAACAGGGGGAGATACCGGCGCACCTCGTTTGCCACCCAGACGGCCTTGTCGGCGTCGTCGACACCCACGTGGATGTGCAGTCCCGCGGTGGTGTTGCGGTGCTGGGGGTACTGGATGCGGTCGAGTTGCGCCCGGTAGCGCGGTTTCTCGGCGTGTTCGAGTTCGCGCCACCGCGCCGTCGGATGCAGACCAGCGGCCGCGATGTTGTACCCGTGGGCTGTCGCGTGTTCGACGAGCGCCCGGCGGACCGCCCGCAGTGTCTCCGGGGCCTCGTCGGGATGCTCGATCAGTGGCGTCTGTGTCTCGAGGACGAACTTGAACAGTTCGTGGTCGAGACGGCCGTCGAGTATCTCCGGCGGGTCCGACCCGTAGACGAGGTCGTCGGTTCCCGAGGTGGGCTGTCCGTTCGCGTCGACGATAAAGAACTCCTCCTCGATACCGAGGGTGCCCAGGCGGTCGAAGTTCTCCGCGTCGCCTTCCTGCATCTGTCCCCGGATTACGGGCCAGTCGGCTAAAACATTCCGTGTGCGTGCAGCGGGGCCAACCGACCGTGCCGGAGCAGGCGCGGGGTCGTGGGCCGGGTGTGTGTCTGGCGGAGCAGGCGAGCAACGGGACCCCGCGCCGGATGCACCCGACAGGCGGGGCTGGCGACCGCGCTATCAGTCGGTTTCGGACGGTTCGACCGTCCCCTGGAACCGGCCGTAGATGCCGAAGATGTCGTCGTAGCCGCGTTCGCTCGCCAGAATGGGGATGATCCCCTCCTCCTCGACGCGGTGGGTGTACTCGTCGTCGCGGGCGAACACCTCTCCGCTCGGTATCTCCTCGAAGTTCGAGTAGTAGACGTGCGGTTCGCCACGGCCCTTTGGCACCTCCTGGAACCCCTCTGCGATGCGTGTCTCGGTGAACCGGGGCTCCCGGTCGGTGACCAGTCCGTGGGCGCGGAGAAAGGCCGTGCTCGCGTCGTGGCCGAAGGCAACGGCGTCCTCGCTCCACTGTCGGCCGAGTTCGACCGACACCGTGTGTGGCACCACCGAATCCAGTGTCGTTCCGCGGAGCTCTCCGGAGTCGACCACGTACTCGACGGGCAGTCCGGTCACGGTGCGGCGAACCGACTCCGTGAGTTCGCTGTAGATTGCAAACGGTGGGGGCGCACTGTAGGAGGTGTGCAGAGCGAGTACCGCGTCCGCGCCGTCGAGAATCGAGCGCAACCGGGTCGCCAGGACGTCCTCGTAGGCGTCACTGTCCGGGTTCCCCGGGAACGCCCGGTTCAGGTCCGTCTCGGTGTAGCGCTCGCCGACCGCCAGCGCGCGCTCGTTCGCGGTCACCAACTGGACGGTCCCGGTGTCCTCGATTTCGAGCGTGTGAGCGAGTCGTTCGACAACCTCCTTTCCGGCGGGCTCGTCACCGTGGATACCCCCGACGATTGCAACGCGTGGTCTTCCGTACCCACGCTCGACCAGTTTCAT
>JAQCNG010000326.1 GCA_028275145.1 Halovenus sp.
GTGCTGTACCACCAGCTCAAGAAGCACCACTGGAACGTCTCGGGTGCGGAGTTCCGTGACATCCACCTGTTCCTCGACGAGGCTGCCGAGGACACCGAGGACGGCATCGACGAACTCGCCGAGCGGGCCGGCGCAATCGGCGGGACACCTATCGCCGGCGCAAAGGCCGCCGAGGAGCGTGCCCCGGTCGAGCCCGAGGACGAGGACGTCTACGACATCCGCACGTCACTGGAGAACGACCTCGCGATGCACGGCGACATCATCGAGAGTCTCCGTGACCACACCGAACTGGCGACGAACCTCGGGGACCACGCAACGGCCGAACTGTTCCGTGGCATCCTCGTCGACATCGAGGAGAACGCCCACCACATCGAGCACTACCTCGAGGGCGACACCCTCGTGACCAACGGCACGATGCAGTAGGTCGGCCCAGTCGACACCCCGCGCTCTTTTTTTGTTTATCGCTCTGTAGTCACAGCTAGCGTCGCCACTCGGAACTGAACACCTTCGAGAACAGACACACTGCAACTAACGGATTACAACAGACCCGTCTTCTGGAGTTTCATCAGGTCCTCGGTGTCGAGGGTTTCGCCTTCCTTGAACTTCTGGTAGATCTCCTCGGCCTCCTCGCGGGCGGCCTCCTGTTTTTGCTCGCGCTCCTCGCGTTCTTCCTCTTCCTCTTTCTTGTCGAGTTCGCGCAGGCGCTTCTGGACGCGCACGAAGTCCTCGTGGTGCTGGTCGGCGGCCTCCTGGACCTCGACGAACTCCTCGTGTTTCTCGTCGGCCCGGTCGCGGATGTCGTCGGCCTCGCGGTAAGCCTCGATCATGTTATTGTGGTGTTTCTGGGCCTTGTCGGCGAGTTCGGTCACCTTCTGGTGGTGTTTCGAGGCCTCCGCGCGGACCTCCTCGGCCTCCTCCTCGAACTCCTCCAGTTCGTCGTTCTGGTTGAGCTTTTCCTTTTTCTCGCGGAGTTGCTCGCGTTTGTCCTCGATCTCCTCGATGAGTTCGCGCTCGTCGTCGGCGTCGAGCACCTCGGTCTGTTGTTTGAACTCGAGGTCCTCGATCTCCTCCTCGAGCTCCTCTATCTGGGTGCCCTCGTCGATTTTCATCTCGTCTTTGAGCTGTTCGACCTTGTCGAAGAGACGGTTGGCCTCGGCGTTGAGCTCGTTGCGTTTCTCCTTGTGCTCCTGGACCTGCTCGTTGAGGTCGTCGCGTTTCTCGCGGTGCTCCTGTGCCGCGTCGACCTTTTCGCGGGTCTTTGCGTTGAGCTCGTCGCGCTCGGAGGCCTTCTCGGAGGCGAGCTGGTTGAGTTCGTTGCGCCTGTCGCGCAACTTGCCGGCGAGCTTGATGAGCTCGCCCTTGGATTTGTTGTCGATATCGTCGTCTGTCACTTCGATGTTACTCGTTGGGTCTATTACCTTCGGCATGATTGAACCTCGGTTCCATGACCGCGGTGGGGCGTAGCGACTCCTCTCTCGAAGTTCTGACACGGACAACAAGTTTTCTCTGTCATACTAAGCGGAGTGCTGTACTGCCGGAACGCCCCACGCGTTCTGGTATCCTCAAGTATCACCGTCCCAATTTTAAATATTCCGGTCGGAGACTCCCTGTGTCTGCCGTTCGCACACACCAGACCGGCCGGTAGAGAACGGAGATGTCCCCTGAGAGAGCAGGTAAGACAGCCAGGGAGTCGGGTCACGTGTCCCGTCGGGACAGGACCTGCAGGCTTTTTGCCCTCGGTGTCGGACCAGACACCAATGAGCGAGCACGACTACGAGGCGCTTGGACTCGTGGCGGGGCTGGAGATACACCAGCAACTCGACACGGAGACGAAGCTGTTCTGTGACTGCCCGACAGCGCTGCGCGAACCGGAGGCGGCCGACCGGCGGTTCACCAGGTATCTGCATCCGACGAGGAGCGAACTGGGCGAACTCGACGCGGCGGCGCTGGAGGAGAGTCGCGTCGACCGGGCGTTCGAGTATCTCTCCTACGACACGACCTGTCTCGTCGAGGAGGACGACGAACCCCCGCGGCGCGTCGACAGCGAGGCGGTGGCGACCACCCTGGAGATCGCAACACTGCTGGAGATGACGCCGGTCGACGAGGCACAGGTCATGCGCAAACTCGTCATCGACGGCTCGAACACGGCGGGGTTCCAGCGGACGATGCTGACCGCCACCGACGGTGTCATCGAGACTGACGAGGGACCGGTCGGCATCGAGGACCTGATGCTCGAGGAGGAGAGCGCACAGCGGGTCGGGGCAACCGACGAGGGTGTGCGCTACAGCCTCGACCGCCTCGGGATTCCTCTGGTCGAAATCGGCACGCGCCCGGACATCCACACGCCCGCACAGGCCCGCGACGCCGCCGAGCGCATCGGGATGTTGCTGCGCTCGACGGGCAGGGTCAAACGCGGACTGGGGACCATCCGGCAGGACGTGAACGTCTCAATCGCCGAGGGCGCACGCGTCGAGATAAAGGGTGTCCAGAGCCTCGACGACATCGACGACATCGTGCGCAACGAGGCCCACCGCCAGGTGGAACTGCTCGATATCGCCGGGTTGCTCGCGGAGCGCGGGGCGTCGGTTGGCGAGCCACGGGAGGTCTCGGCGGTGTTCGAGGAAACCGACAGCGGTGTCATCGGCGGCGCGCTCGCCGACGGCGGCGTGGTGCAGGCGGTCCCACTGTTCGGGTTCGACGGTGTGGTTGGCCGGGAGATACTGCCCGACAGACGGCTCGGCACGGAGCTGGCCGACCACGCGAGACGCCACGGCGCGGGGGGTGTCTTCCACACCGACGAACTCCCCGCCTACGGCGTCACCGAGGCGGAGGTGGGGCGGCTGCGTGACGTGGTAGGAGCCGGCCCCGGGGACGCGGTGGCGCTGGTCGCGGACGACCCCGAGACGGCCGACATCGCAATCGATGCGGTCGCCGAGCGCGCCGAGACGGCAATCGAGGGTGTCCCCGAGGAGACCCGCGACGCCCTGGAGGAAGGGGCGACCCGGTACCTGCGTCCGCTGCCGGGTGCAGCCCGGATGTACCCCGAGACGGACGTGCCGCCGGTCGAACTCGACGCGAGTGCGGTCGAGACGCCGGAGCTGCTCACCGAGCGGGTGACCCGCTACACAGAGACACACGGGCTCGACCCCGGACTGGCCGAGCAGGTCGCCTACGGCGAGCACATGCCGCTGTTCGAGCGCGCTGTCGAGATGGGTGTCGACCCGACGCTGGCGGCGAACACCCTCGAATCCACGCTGACCGAACTCAGGCGCGACGGCGTGCCCGTCGAGCAACTGACCGACGACCAGTTCGAGGAACTGTTCGAACTGCTGGCGGCGGGCGAACTCGCAAAGGAGGGTGTTCCGGAGTTGCTCGCCGCCCTCGCCGCGGACCCCGCGCTGTCGGCGAGCGAGGCCGCAGAGCAGGAGCAACTGGGCAGTGTCGGCCGCGAGGAGGTCCGCGAGGCAATCCAGGCGGTCGTCGAGCGCAACGCGGAGCAGGTCGACCAGGAGGGAATGGGCGCGTTCTCGGCGCTGATGGGCGAGTGTATGGGTGCCCTTCGCGGCAAGGCCGACGGCGACGTCGTCAGCGACGTGCTCCGCGAGGAGATTCAGGCCCGCGCCTGACCACAGCGGCGACCTGTCTCCCGGTTCGTCACCATCGGGTGGCGACCTGTCTCCCGGCCCGTCACCATCGGGTGGCGACTACCGGCTCTCCGGTTCGTCACGCTCTGGCGGGTCCGGCCGGTGTCTGGCCCGCTGGCGGTCGAGCAGTCGCTTGACGGCCGCGCCGGGTCCACCGTCGAGCGGCCAGTCCCCCTGTCGCCAGGCAGGTGGTTCCGGCTCGAACGCCGGGCAGTCGCCGGAGCACTCGCGGGTGGTCTGGTGGCGGCCCTTTGCCGGGCAGAACGGGCGAGCGACCGGGGTGGTCGGCCGCAACTCGAACTGCCGGCAGTCGGGCCGCATCGACTCGACGTAGGCCCGCCAGCCCCGCTC
>JAQCNG010000329.1 GCA_028275145.1 Halovenus sp.
GAGCCCCCGGTCGTACAGTCGTTCGTCGAGTCCGGCGAGGTCCGCACGCAGCGTCTCGGCGCCGGCGACGACGTCCCCGAGGTCGGCGTCGTCGGCGTCGTCGGCGTCGAGCAGGCCGGCGAGGGCGCGCCGGACCAGCGAGCGCGAGCGCTCCCCGAACGTCTCGAACTCGTCGGCGATGTCCCCGGGCGGCGGGTCCTCCAGGCGGCCGGCGAGCGTGGCCATCTTCTCGGCGTGGTCGGCGATACGCTCCAGTTGGCGGGCGGCCATGTAGTACTCGAACGGGGAGCGGTCGCCCTCGGTGGTCACCGCCGGGTCGACCAGCGAGCGCTGGAACCCCCGGGAGACCAGCGCGAACAACCGGTCGACGGTGTCGTCCTGGCCCGCCACCTGCTCGCCGAGGTCCCCCTCGGCCGACACCAGCGCCTCGATGCTCTCGTGGTGCATATCCAGTGCCGTCCGCTCGATCTGTGCGAGCGTCTGCGACGGCGAGAGCTCCGCCACGTCGAGCATCGTCCGGGCGGAGAGACTCTGCTCGGTTTCGGTCATCACCTCCAGTCCGACGAACCGCCGGATAGCACGCCTGACCGCCCGGCGTTTCCCGCCGTTGGCCACGTTCTCCACCCGGAGTCCCTCGCAGCCGGCGATGTAGGCCGCCGCGACCGAGAGACCGAGCGTCGCCGGTTCCTGTGTGGATGCGTCTATCGTGGTCCCGGGCGAGTCGTCGTCGGGTTCCTCGCCACGGCTCATCACCAGCCGGTCCCCCCGGACGTGGAGCCGTACGGGGGTCCCCGGTTCGATTCCCTGCCGGTCGGCCCACTTCTTCGGCAGCGACACCGTGTAGGTGGAGCCACCGGTGAGCTGAACCTTCCGCTCGACTGTGAGAGTGTCGTGATTCATCAGTAGATGAGGTCGTCGTCGTACTCGACCATGTACAGCGTGCGGGCACAGATGTTGACGGCGTGGTCGCCGACCCGCTCGATATCCCGGACTGTCAGCAGTTCCCGCGATGCGCTCTGGAGCCGCTGTCCGACCCCGTCGGGCTCCCAGGCGCGGGTGGTCATCAGGTCGCGGATGACCGCCTCTGTGGTCTCCCGACACCGCTCGTCGAGGGTGTCGTCCCGGGCCGCGATTGCCCGCGCGGCCTCGGCGTCGTCGTCGACGTACGCGACCATCGCCGCCTCGAACATCTCGCCCGCGGTTTCCCCGATCTGTGTCGCGTGGATGTCCAGTCCGCCCCCGGCCTCCCTGCCGTACCGGGCCAGGTTCGTCGCCAGGTCGCCGACGCGCTCGATATCGGTGACTATCTTGAACGACGACGCCACGAATCGGAGGTCGCTCGCGACCGGTTGCTGGAGCGCCAGCAACTCGATACAGTCGCTCTCGATGTCGAGATACTGCTGGTTGAGTTCGTGGTCGCCCTCGATGACCTGGCGCGCCCGCTGTTCGTCGCCCGTCTCAAGTATCTCGAGTCCGGTCTCGTACCGGTCCAGTGCCAGCTCTGCCATGTCGGTGATGTCCTCGCGGAGCAGTTCGAGCTCTGCCTCGTAGCTTTCACGTGTCATGTGTCTCCTCGCTCATCCGAACTTGCCGGTGATGTAGTCCTCGACGCGCTGGTCGTCCGGGTTCTCGAAGATAGTCGCAGTGTCGTCCACCTCGACGAGTTCGCCGCCGGTCAGGAACACGGCCGTCCGGTCGGAGATCCGCGCCGCCTGCTGCATGTTGTGTGTGACGATGACGACCGTGTACTCCTGTGAGAGGTCCTCGATGAGGTTCTCGATTTTCGACGTGGCAATCGGGTCGAGCGCGGAGGCCGGTTCGTCCATGAGGAGCACATCCGGGTCGACGGCAACCGCGCGTGCGATGCACAGCCGTTGCTGTTGGCCTCCCGAGAGGTCGAGCGCGGACGTGTGGAGCTGGTCTTTGACCTCGTCCCAGAGCGCGGCCCGCCTGAGGGCCTCCTCGACGATATCGTCCGTGACTGTCTCGTTTTGCACCCGCAGTCCGTAGGCGACGTTGTCGTAGATGCTCTTTGGAAAGGGGTTGGGGTGCTGGAACACCATCCCAATCTGCCGTCGGAGTGCAACGGGGTCGATCTCGTCGCTGTACATACCTGTTCCCCGGAATCGGAGCTGTCCGTCGATTTTCGCCGACTCGACGAGGTCGTTCATCCGGTTGATACACCGGAGAAACGTCGACTTTCCACAACCCGATGGGCCGATGATTGCGGTCACCTCCCGTTCGTAAATGTCGAGATGAACGTCACTGAGCGCCTGCTCCTCGCCGTAGTGAACGTCCAGGTTCCGGGCCTCGACAACCGACTCTCCGTGCACCCGTGGCCTGCCCGTCTCGGAGTCCGCCGTCACGTGTGTATCGATCAGTGAGGCTGACTCGTTCTGTTCGTCTGTGCTCTCGGTCTGTGTCTCTGGTTCTGGTTCACTCATGAGGGTCTCCTTATTCCTGGTATTTATTCCGGATGATGATTGCGATTGCGTTCATCGTGAGCATCAGTACGAGCAACACGATTGCGAGGGCCGCAACCACACCTGTTCTGTACGCCGGGTCGAAGTTTGCCGACGCGGCAAAGAGCCGCAGTGGGAGCGCCGCACCGGTCGAGAACAGGCCATCGGGTGCACTGGAGGTCGCCGTTGCAACCGCGATGACAATCAGGGGTGCGGTCTCCCCGATGGCACGGCCGAGTGCGAGAATCGTTCCGGTCAGAATGCCGGGAACGGCCTCCGGGAGAACCACCGAACGGACTGTCTGCCACCGGCTTGCACCCATGCCGTACGAGGCCTCCCGGAGCGAGTCCGGCACGGCCTTTAGCGCCTCCTGTGCGGAGACGATGACGATCGGCAGAATCAGAAAGCCCAGCGTGGCCGAGGCGGAGAAGACCAGCCCGGGGCCGTAGTCCAGAAAGTTCTGGAACAGCGCGAGCCCGAGAAGTCCGTACACGACCGACGGAACCCCCGCCAGGTTCGCGATGTTGAGTTCGATCACACTCGCGAGCCTCCCCCGCCAACCGCTGTCGGGTGCGTACTCCTCCAGATAGATTGCGGCGCCGACCCCGACGGGAAAGGCCATCAACGCCATGAGCCCGACAATCATAATCGACCCGACGGTCGACGGGTACGCCCCCGCCTCGGTCGGAAAGAGTCCGTCCCAGGATTCGACGAGCAGCGTTGGTGTCACCCAGGTATCCGGGCCGGCGACCGAGAGGGACTGCTCTATGTACGCCCCGAGCAGGATGCCACCGACAATAATAAACGGACCGGCCACACCGACCCGTCCGTCCGGGTCGGTTGTGACCGTCTCACCCACGACGTACGCGGTCGGCACCCCCATGCCGAGCGCGAGCACGACCAACAGCCGCGGGTTGACCGAGATGGTGAGCGCACCCACCGCGACGGCGAGCGCTCCGCCGACGGCTGCCGCCGCCGCAACCAGTCCCGACCGCAACCCTCGCCGACGGGTGACCACGAGCCCGAGGAGTCCGATTACTGGGGGACCGACAACCCCACCGTATGCCGCCCAGAGTGGGAGAGGCTCCAGGTATGGCCGGAGGAGCTGGTCCAGACCGCTGGTCCCGGCGGCACTGAGGAGCAAAACCGCCACCACCACGAGGAGCCTGTCCAGGGAGAGCTGTCGTCGGAGGACCGAGTTGGCAACGGCGAGCGTCGGGAGGCCAACCGCGATAGCAAACACCAGCAGGCCACGGTCGACGGGAACCGGGACCGAGCCCAGCACCGGCACCCCACCGAGAAGCTGGTTGCCGAGTTCGAAGGTGGCGTCGAGCAGTGGGACCAACAGCACCTCGGAGCCAAGCGTCCAGACGATTGCGAGCAACGTCGCGAGTACCATCGCCGGTCCGACGAAGTACGAGCTCCCGGTGTACCGCCCGTACGCCGCGACCGCGAGCGGTAAGCTGCCGACCGTGATGAGATAGACCAGCGGTCCGTACGGGCTCATCGCCTTCAGCACAACAAACGTGGAGAGGCTGAGAGCGAGTCCGCCAAACACCGCCGCGGACGCTCTCGCGTTCGCGCTCCTGACGGCCGGATGCCGCCGGCCGTACAGGGTAAACGCCGACACCGGCCCGACCAGGGTACCGAAGAAGAGCAGATACCACTCTGCCGAGGCCGAACCCGGGCTCACCGCGTCGAAGAACATGAACCCGAACAGCATGACCAGAGCCACCAGGCCGACCAGCGTCGCCACGATCAGTATCGCTTCGAAGGCTCTCCCCTTTATTGCTTTGAGCCGGAACCGTCCGCTGTGTTGCAGCGCCTCGGTTTCTGTCGCCATCTCAGTACTCCTCCCGATACCGCCGACTGATGAGTTCGGCGATGTAGTTCATCGTGAGTGTGAGCGCAAACAGGGTGAGGCCGATTGCGAACATCGATTCGTACGTGACCGACTCGCCGAGGGATTCGGCCTGTGCGATGTTGACCATTGCGACGGTCATCGTCTCGATCGACGCTGTGAAGTTATCGAAGATGTTCGGAACGGTCGGTATCTTCGGGCTCTCTCCGGCGGCCATCACCACGATCATCGTCTCACCGATTGCCCGCGAGAGCGCGAGAACGTACGAGGAGACGATGCCGGAGGTTGCCGCGGGAACAACAACCTTCGTGGAGACGTCGAACTTCGTCGAACCGAGCCCGTATGCCGCCTCGCGGAGGCTGTCGGGCACCGCGCTCAGCGCGTCCTCGCTGATCGAGGAGACCATCGGGATGATCATCACGCCCACGACGATGCTGGCCGACAGCGCGTTGAACGTGTTGACCTCGGGGAACAGTCCCGGAACGACCAGCGTGAACTCGGAGACGAGAGGGAGAGCGTTCGCGATGAACTCGGGGAGCACCGGGAGCGAGAACCCGTCCCGCAGAATCGGTGTCAGATAGACCAGCGCGAAGTAGCCGTAGACGACCGTCGGAATTCCCGCCAGTATCTCGAGGACCGGCTTGACGATGGCCCGGACGCGCGGGTTCGCGTACTCGCTGAGGTAGATTGCGGCTCCGAGCCCGACTGGAAGGGCGACGACGGCAGAGCCCACCACGACGATGAGTGTCCCGCTAACCAGCGGGAGAATGCCGAAGGAGGGCTCGTTGCTGAGTGGGGACCAGTCCTGTCCGGTCAGAAAGTCGATTGGCGAGACTGACTCGAAAAAGACCAGCGCCTGCCCGGAGAGTGCCAGGATGATCCCCGCGGTGATGGCGATAGTCAGCAACGCACAGCCCGCGAGCAACTGGCGGTACAGACGCTCTTTCCGAAGAACGAACTCCGATCGTTTGAGCGACGATAGCTCGGTTTCGTCTTCCTGGCTCATCTATCGTGTGTCTGGTTCGGGTGGGTGTTGGATACGCAACGGTTCACGGTCGTAGTCAGCACTACAGCTGCTCCTCGAGCTTGTCGAGGTTGCTCTGGACCTGGTCGTCGGAGCTCGGGACGTAACCGATCTGCTCCGCGACAAAGTCCGCGCCCGCCTGCTCGATATAGAATCTGACAAACTCCTGTAGAGTTGGGTCGTCGGCGAGTTTGTTGTTGTTCACGTAGAAAAACAGCGGTCGGGCGAGCGGATACTTGCCGCTCTGGGCCGCTTCGAGGCTCGGCGCAACCGCCTCGCCGTTCTCCCCGATGATGGAGATGGCCTTCACCGAATCGGGGTTGTTCACGTAGTAGGCAAAGGGGAGATACCCGAACCCGGCGGTGTCCCCCGCGACGCCTGCCGCAATCTGGTCGTCGCGCTCTGTCCCGGAGTAGTCGTCGCGGATGCTGTCTTCCTCGCCGACGACGGCCTCGGTGAAGTAGTCGAACGTCCCCGAGGTGGTGGCTGCGCCGAACAGGTTGAACTCCTGGTCGGGCCAGTCGGAGTTGACGTCCGCCCAGGTTTCGGGTGCCGTCTCGGGGTCCCAGATCTCACCAACCGTGGAGACCTCCATCTCGTCGACCCAGTCAGCGTCGTTGTTGACGACGATAGTGAGCGCGTCCTGCGCGATGCGGAACTCGATCGGATCGATGCCGTTGTCCTGGCAGTCTGAGAGTTCACTGTCCTTTATCGGGCGACTCGCGTTGTTGATGTCGCTGTCACCCGGGATGAACACGTTCCGGAACCCACCACCGCTCCCGTCCTTGCTCAGGTCGTAGTCCGTCTGGGGATGTTGCTCCTGTGTGAACGTGTTTCCGACCGCCTGTGCTACCGGGAACACCGTACTGCTCCCGGAGATGCGAACCGTGCCCGTCAGTTCATCGCCACCGTTGTCGTCACCGTTCGCTCCGCCGTTGTCGCCGCCGTTGTCGTCACCGTTCGCTCCGCCGTTGTCGCCGCCGTTGTCGTCGTTGCCACCGACACAACCAGCCAGCGCGAACACACCCCCGGCACCGGCCGCAGCGAGGAGATTTCGGCGTGATGCGTCGACGCTCGGTTCGGAGTTGTCGCCTGTCATCACTCCACAGTACACAACAGGGGTACAAATACGGTGCTAATTTATATATATTCTGGTTATCGGATATATACTCCGCTCGGGTTCAATATATTGGTCTATGTACGCCTACTCGTCCGGAGAGAGACAGAGACAACAGTCGGGCACTGGACAGGAGAGAATAATAACAGTCATGCACCGGTCAGGGCAAGAAACCGTATGAGTGAGCAACGGGGAGGTGCTGCGAACGCCGACACAGAGGATGGTGAGCAACCGCCGGGGGTCGTCCAGTGGTTGCCGGCGCCGCTGCGTCGCCGGAGTGCGGGCGCGGGTGTCGTCGTCGCGGGACTGGCACTGGCCGGTCTCTCGGTGTTGCTGCCGTACGTGACCGCGGCGAGCCTTCTGGCAGGTGGTGGGGCCGCCGGCGTCCTGACACTCCGGGAGGACCCGGTCGTGGTCCAGCTATCACTGGGAATCGGGATGCTCGGCGCAATCGCACTGACCGAGGCGCTCACCGACAGCGGACTCGGACTCGGACCGGTCGAACTCGCCGGACTCGCTGTGCTGTTCGGTCTCGCGGACATCGTCGTCGGGGCCGTCGTCGCCCGGTTCAGGTCCGACGCGGAGTGACCGGTGTGACGCGACCGACCCGAACCGCATATGTCGATGGCCGTCAGAGGGTTGTAGCGTGACCGAGCAACTCGCTGCGGTTGTACAGAAGGCCCGTACGGAGGTTGCGATAGACGCCCTGCGTGCCGAGGGCGTGTACGACGACGAGCGAGGTGTCTTCGAGTGTGGCCCGGAGACCGTGGCGATTCCCGTGACACGCCCCCCTGTGGCGACAGACGTGCGCGAGGTGGTCGTCGACGAAACCCGGACCGCCCCGGAGACGCTGCCGGACCTGCTGGGCGAGTGGGGGTGGAGCGAGGCCGAACTCGACCGGGCGCCCACCTCGTGGGCGGTCGTCGGGAGCGTCGTGCTCGTCCGTGTGACAGACGTTCCGCGGCCGACGGAGGTGGGCGAGGCGCTGCTCGCGCTCGTCGGTGGTGTGGACACGGTGCTCGCACACAGCGGTATCGCCGGCCCCCACCGCGAACCCGAGGTGGAGGTGCTCGCGGGCGAGGGTGACACCGAGACGGTCCACCGGGAGCACGGCACCGAGTACGCACTCGACCTCTCGGAGGTGATGTTCTCGCCGGGGAACCAAGCCGAGCGCACCCGCATGGGCGAGCGCGTGCAAACAGGCGAGCGTGTGCTCGACACCTTCGCCGGTATCGGCTACTTCACCCTCCCGATGGCACGGGCCGGTGCGACGGTGACCGCCGTCGAGCGCAACCCCGCCGCGTTCGCGTATCTCGTCGAGAACGTCGTCCGCAACGGGGTCGCCGACAGCGTCGAAACCTACCGCGCCGACTGCCGGGAGATCGTAGACGGGTTCGCCGCCGGGACCACCTTCGACCGGGTCGTCATGGGTCACTACGACGCCCACGGGTACCTCGCCGACACGCTGGCCGTGCTCGCACCGGGTGGCACCGTCCACGTGCACGCGACCACCCCCGGGAAACTGCTGCCCGAGCGGCCGACACGGCGTGTCCGTCGGGCGGTCGACGGGACCGACCGGACCGTCGACTCGATGGCGGTCCGTCGCGTCAAAACCTACAGCGAGGGCGTGTTCCACGTCGTCGTCGACGCCACGTTCGAGTGACTACAGGAGGTAAGCCCCCGTGACGATATCCACCCTATGACCAGCGTTCCAGGCCCCCTCGCGTTACGGCTCGAACTCGCCGCTGACGATGCTGTCGGCGAGCATCGCCATGTACTCCACCCACGGGGCCTTGCCGGAGGACTCGCCGGCGGCGAGCTGGTGTCGGTGGATGTCCGCCCAGACTGCCGCGAGCATGAACGCACCCAGTGCCATGTAGAACCGCTCGCGCTCGACGGTGATACCGGTCAGGCGCTCGTACCGGTCGACCAGCTCCCGCCGGTCGGGGCTGCCGGGTGCGCTCGTGAACGGCGCGAGGCCGTGCTCGTTTGCGTCCCGTAGTTCGCCAATCGCCGCCTCGTCCGAGCAGCGAGCGGCGATCTCGTCGACCGGTGGCGTCGGGTCGCCCGGGTCGCGCCACCGGAGCAACAGGTAGCCGAGTTCCACCCGTGGGTCGCCGAGAAACGCCGTCTCCCAGTCGAGAACGCCCGTGAGTGCCGGCCGGTCGGCCCCCGCGAACAGGACGTTCCCCGGCCTGAAATCGCCGTGAGAGAGGGTCAACGCCGGGTCGGTCGGCGCGTGCGCCCGCAACCAGTCGGCCACGTCCCGGAGCGCCGGCGGGTCGTGACCGGTCAGGGCCGTCGCCTCGTCGAGTCGCTCGATGTCGGCAACGACCTGCTCGCGAGGGGTCTTGCGCTCGCAGATGTCGGCAAACTGGTCGCGGTCCGCGCTGTGGATGTCCGCGAGTGCGTCTATCAGCGCCAGCCCCACCCGACGGCGTCCGGTCGGATGCCGGAACCGCTCGGGCAGGCGGTTCCCCAGTGGCACCGCCTCGCCGTCGAGATGTGTCATCACCAGAAATCGTGTGCCGATCAGCGACTCCTCCGCACAGAACAGAACCGGTTCCGGGGCGTCGACGGCCGTTGCCTGCAGCCGCTCCAGCACC
>JAQCNG010000334.1 GCA_028275145.1 Halovenus sp.
CGGATTGCTTTCTCGATTGGCTGGACAGAGGCCTGATGGTTCTCGTCGAAGGCGTACGTCTGCCATCCTTCGGCGGCGCACGTTCGCTTTCGGAACTTGCCATCAACCTCGACTGGCGACTGTAGTTCGTCCCAGAACTCCTCGAACGTCATAAATCGGGTCCGCCCCTCCGGGTCGATTGCGACCAGACGGGAGTCCGCCGCGACGCTCCCACCCCGCTGGTCGGGGAGGAACTTCTCACTGAAATTCAACAGACCGTCCAGCAGCAACATCACACAGTCCTCGTCGCCGTCGCATTGCCCGACGAACAGGCCATCCGAGACGAGCGTGTGCGTGTCCTCGACAGTGAGACAGTATGTGTACTCGACATCGGATGGAACGTACTCCACCCGCTCGACCGTATCGGTCCTCGGGTTGCCGCCATCGGCAACTGCCTCGGTAGTCACCGCCTCGCCTGTCAGCTCCCCAACAGGGAGACTGTCACCAGTCTCGAGTCGGTGCGCCGGAACCGATTCGACCGACCCGTCACAGCGGAGCATCGAGTGGTCCGGTGTCACCGTAATCGAACGACCCGCTCTCGTTTCGACGCGCACGAGATGGGCGGGTGCCGGGTGTTTCGACACGGTCTCGACCCGCTTGAGCGTTCGCGTGGTCTTGTCTGTGAGCGACGGAACCCGGACGTTCTCGTCCAGTTTCTGCACCTCCACGCCAAAGTCGTCGACCGTCGGATCGCCCAGTCGCTCCTCGACGAACGCCCTGATCGATTCCTCACGCACCGCTTCTCCGGCCCTGTTCCGGTATCGTATCGTCGTCTCCGGATGGAAGCAGTTCCGCCGCTTCGCAGCGTGGAAGTACGGGTGCGCGTAGCCGACGGCCGCGCTCGTAAAGCCGACCACCCGGCCGACGACGGCGGCGCTGGTGTGTGGGGCCATCCCGAAGACCAGTTCGCCCACCAGCTCCGACCGCTCCTCCAGTTCGTAGTAGGGGTCGAGTCCGTAGTACTGGGTCAGCAGGTCGTCGACAAAGTCGGCGGTCCGGAGCATGTGCTCGGCACCGCCGTCCGAGAGCACGATGTCCTGCACCTTCAGCGGAACCAACTGGTCGTCGTGAGCGAGCGGGTCGCCGCGGATGTCCTCGTGGTAGCCCAGTTCCTGGAGGTCGTCTGTGGTCACGTCGAGTTCGCTCGGCCGCACCGCCGTCACCGGCAGGTCTGTCATGTCGTAGCGGACGGTGCCGTCCTTGAACGCCGAGACGTCGTGTTTGGCCCGCAGGATGCCCTTCTCCAGCGGTTCGGGCACCTTCTCCTTCGAGGTCAGTCCCTTTACCCCCTTCAGCACGTCGTAGGCGATTGCGCGCTCGCCGACGTTCGCCTTTGCGTCTGCGAGTTCCGCCCCGATATCGACGGTGGTGTACCGGGTGGGTCTGGCGAGCACCGCGCAGTTCGGACACTCCGCGCGGCCGGACTCGTCGGGTTCGACCTCGCGGTCACAGTCCGGACAGCGGTAGACCGCACGGGTGACACCGTTACAGTCGGGACAGCGCGGGCGGTAGGTCTCGGCGTCGCAGTCGACACACTCCCGCCGGCCGACCTCCAGGTCGACCAGGCCCTCCGTTCCCTCGACAGCGTCGCCGTGGCTGGCGGCGTCCTCGAGCGAGCGCTGGTTGCCGCCGGCCTCACCGATTGGAAAGAGCGTGTGCACCGCGGGCGAGAGCTCCCGCTCCTCGGACTTCTCGGGGCGGCCCATCCGCGCGCCAACCCGGGTCGGCGCGCGCTCCCGGACGGGAAACGGCGCGAGGTCGTTCACCACCCGGATGGCGTTCTCGCCGTCGTCGTACTCGCGTGCGGCGTCGCCGACTGCCTCGACCGGTGTCACCCGGTCCAGACAGTCGTCGAACCCGAGTGT
>JAQCNG010000346.1 GCA_028275145.1 Halovenus sp.
ACCCGGCCGATTTCAACCCCTCGTGTACGGACGAGTCGACCGACCTCGACGAGTTCGACGTGTTCCGGATGCAGTCGGACGCGACGGTGCTCGCAATCTCCGGTGACAGCCTGTTCAGTCACCGGTCGTTCGCCCGGACACACGACCTCCGTCTCCCCCTGCTCGCGGATATCGACGGCGAGGTCGCGAGAGCCTACGGCGTCGAGTCCGACGACGGGCGGTACCCGAACCATCGGGCGGTCGTCGTCGTCGACCACGACGGCCGGGTCACGTACACCTGGCTCGCGGAGAACATCGAGCAGCGCCCGAGCATCGACGAGGTACAGGCCGCGTTTGCCGCAATCGGCGATGCGAGTCTGTCGGAGACACAGTACCGGCACGGCCGCGGGCAGTACGGCGACGGGCGGGCGTCGTTTGCCGCGGGGATGAGTTCGTACAAGCAACGCGACTGGGTGCTCGCCCGCGGCGAGTTCGAGACCGCCCTGAACCGGTTGGTGACCGCCGAGGAGACGTTCAGACGGGCCGTCCGGTTCAGCGAATCCGACGACATGACGCTCTCCTACGAGCGGGCCGAGCAGATTGCCCAGGAGTTCGCCCGCGCGGTCGACCTGCTCTCCGACGCGGCCAGCGCCCACGCGAGCGGCGACAGTTCGCGCGCGAGGCAACTCCGCGAGGATGCCCAGACGGCTCTGTCGGACCTGCGCGAACTCGGCGCACCGCCGGACCCCGACGACCTCCCGGTGGACCCCGACGTCGACGGGTCTGCCGGCGAGAGTCTGCCCGAGTTCGATGTCGCCGGCGAGCAGGCGTCCGTTGTGGCCGGGGATAGCCCGCCGGCGGAGACCGACGCCGGCGCGGGACGACTGACCAGACCCGGGTCAGACGAGGCGGCGACGGAGTCTCCAACCCGGGGCACGGAGGTCGAGGACAACGACCTCGACGAGGCGGAACTGGAGGCACTCACCGCCGAAATCGAGACACAGGGGGCCTCCGAAGGAGACGACCAGAGCAACGAGTGACCCGCGAGCAGCGGGCCGACAGCGCCGGACCTATCGGTGGAGAAGAAAAAACGTGAGCAACTGGCCGGGGGACGGGCAGGGCTCTGTCGGGGGTGGTCACTCCTTGCGGCCGGCACCCACAGCGGCCTCGCCGACAGGTTCGTGCCCCTCGATGCGCTCCTGGCCGTCCATGTACGGGCGCAGCGCCTCTGGAACGGTGACGGTTCCGTCGGGGTTCTGGTAGTACTCGAGGATAGCGACCATCACGCGGCCGACCGCCACGCCGGAGGCGTTGAGCGTGTGCAGGTACTCGGCGGACTCGTGGCGCTCGGGCCGGTAGCGCAGGCCGATGCGCCGGGCCTGGAACGTCTCGAAGTTCGAGGCGCTGGAGACCTCCAGCCAGCGGCCACCCCGGTCCGGGCCGTACTCCATGTCGTTGGCGGGGGACCACACCTCGATGTCGTAGGTCCGCGCCGAGGCGAAGGTGAGATCACCCCCACACAGGAGCGTCACCCGGTAGGGAAGCCCGAGACGGTCCAGCACCGCCTCGGCCTCCCCGACCAGTTCCTCCAGGCGGTCGTCGCTGTTTGCCGGTTCGACGAAGTTCACGAGTTCGACCTTGTTGAACTGGTGGACGCGGACGATACCGCGGGTCTCCGTGCCGTGTTCGCCGGCCTCGCGCCGGAAGTTCGGCGTGTACGCCTGGTGTTTCAGCGGCAACTCGTCGGCAAGCAGTGTGTCGTCGGCGTACATGTTCGTCACCGGCACCTCAGCCGTTGGACAGAGCCAGAGGTCGTCCTCGTCGTAGGGCTCGTCGTTGTGACCGCCCACACGGTAGGCGTCGTCGGCGAACTTCGGGAGTTGGCCGGTGCCGGTCATCGACGTGCTGTTGACGGGAATCGGCGGGAACAGCTCTCTGTACCCCTGCTTGCGGTGGACATCCCGCATGAACTGAACCAGCGCGTGTTCGAGTCGCGCCCCGTCACCTTTCAGAAAGTAGAACCCACCGCCGGAGACGGTCACGCCCCGCTCGAAGTCCAGTATCTCGAGCCGTTCGCCCAGGTCGTAGTGGGGGACAACCTCGTCGGGACCGTCGCGTGGCTCCTCGAAGCCCACCCGACGGACCTCCTCGTTGTCGAGTTCGTCCTCGCCCGGTGGCACCTCCGCCTGTGGCACGTTGGGCACCTGGAGCAACAGCTCCGTCAGCCGTTCGTCCAGGTCGTCGGCACGGTCCTCTATCCCCTCGATCTCGGCTTTCAGCTCCTGCGAGCGCTCGATTGCCTCCTGGGCCTTTTCCTCGTCGCCGGCCTGCTTGAGTTCGCCGATACGGCTACTGATCTCGTTTCGCTCGTGACGCAGGTCGTCGCCGCGCGATTTGAGCTCGCGCCACTGCTCGTCGGTCTCCAGTATCTCTTCGACGTCGATGTCGTCGATGCCGCGTATCGCGAGCCCCCTCCTGACCTCGCCGGGGTGCTCGCGGACGAACTGCCGGCTGAGCATGTTCGGAGATTCGACGGGCGCGCGCAAAACCGTGTCGCTCTCGGGCCCGTTTCGGTGTCGCTCTCGGGCCCGTCTCTGCCGTGCACAGTCCGGTGACACTTTTTCCACGCCGGCGACAACCCACCAGTATGCCCGTCACAGACGACGAACGACTCCGCGAGATACTCGCACAGGACCGCATCGCCGTTGTTGGCTGTTCGAGCACGCCCGGCAAGGATGCCCACGACATCCCGCGGTATCTCCACCGGCAGGGG